>JAGWBB010000095.1:1931-10780 GCA_021296095.1 Desulfurellaceae bacterium
CAGCCGAGTCCGAAGAAGATGGTCGGCTAAGGGCAAGCTGACATGGTGGACCGACGGGGGGCGGGCTTGACAAAGTAGACCTTACAGGTCTATATTCTGAGCCGATAAAAAGCTCTGTAAGTCACTAAAAAGATTGGGAAAAAAGGAAGGGAGACGAGGACCTCGTCCTTCCCTGATCGGCCGACCGGTTTCAAGGAATACCCATGCCAAGCGAAGCGGACATTCGCGCTCAGCTCAAGCAGATTGCCTACCCCGGTTCAAAACACGACATTGTGACACTCGGCCTTGTTGGGGATATCGGCATGAAAGACGGCACGGTTGTGGTCCATCTGCGGACGACCAATGCCCAGGAGCAGGTGCTCCAGCACCTGAGAGCCCGGATCGTGGCGGCGCTATCGGCTGCGGACGGGGTTGACCAGGTACACGTCCATATCCCCGGCCAGCAAGAACGGCCGCACGCTCAGCACGGCGCCCAGACCAGACCCCAGATGAAAGAGCCGACGGTGGTGCCTGGGGTGCAGCGCATTATTGCGGTGGCCAGCGGCAAGGGCGGGGTGGGTAAGTCTACGGTGGCGGTGAACCTGAGCTTGGCGCTCGGCGCCTTGGGCAAGACCGTTGGTCTGCTCGATGCGGACGTGTATGGGCCGAGTATTCCGCTCATGATGGGCACCCAGGCGACGCCCCGGCCTGCCCATAATAAGAAGATCTATCCGGTCGAACAGCACGGCATCAGCCTCATTTCCATGGGGTTTTTTGTGGATGACACGTCCCCGGTCATCTGGCGCGGGCCGATTGTGATGGGCATTGTCCGCCAGTTTTTGCGCGACGTGATCTGGGGTGAGCTGGAGTATCTGGTTGTCGATCTGCCGCCCGGCACGGGGGATATTGCGCTGACGCTGGCCCAGGAAGTCCCACTGAACGGCGGGGTAGTGGTCACGACGCCGCAGGATGTGGCGCTGCTTGACGTGCGGCGCGGGATTGCCATGTTCAGACAAGTCCAGGTTCCGATTCTGGGCGTGATCGAAAACATGAGTCGCTATGTCTGTCCTGAGTGCCATCACCAGGAAGAGATTTTTGGCCGGGGCGGGGCGAAAAAGACCGGTCTGCCGCTCTTGGGCGAGGTGCCGCTGGTCGAAGATATCCGGCTGGGCGGTGACCGGGGCAAACCGCTGATTCTTGCCGAGCCCGAGCATCCCGTTTCCCAGGAGTTCAGGGCGATTGCCCAGCGGGTCATGGAAGCCGACGATCTCAACGTGCAGCGCCAGGGCCAGCCCGTGCACTGATATCGGCTCCACGAGGAGAACGGCTATGCCCAAACCGACACTGGTGACCCCTATCGACGAAGACAAGCAGTTGCGTATCCTGTGGGATGACGACGAGTTGAGCGAGTTCTCGTTCGCCTATCTGCGCGGCTGGTGCCCGTGCGCGATGTGCCAGGGCCACAGCGGGGAGCGCAGTTTTGTCAGCGTTGACGACCCGCAGCTGGTGGATATCCGCCCGGTCGGCAACTACGCCCTGAACATTGTCTGGAAGGACTGTGAAAACGGCATCTATACCTTTGACTATCTGAGAGAACTCGGGAGAGCCGCGGAAAGCCGGTCGCAAGAGTCACAACACGAATAAGAGAGACGTATGCCAAGTCCGCAAGAACTGCTGGAATCCCTCAAAAGCGTCAAATATCCCGGGTTCAGTCGCGATATTGTGTCCTTTGGCATGGTCAAGGATATTGCGGTTGGGGTCTCGCGGGTGGTGGTTCAGGTTGCACCATCAACCGGGAACAAAGAGGTGATTGATCAGATCCGGCGCGAGGTGCAGGCCACGCTGGCGACCCAGGTTGAGTTGCCGATTGAGGTGGAGATCCTGCAACCCGGCGGTGGGGAACGACCGACAGCTCAGCCTCAGGCCCACTCTCTGCCCCCCAAGCCCGACATTCCGGGTATTCAGCATGTCATTGCGGTGGCCAGCGGCAAGGGCGGGGTCGGGAAATCCACCGTCTCGGTGAATCTGGCGACCGCTCTGGCTTCGGCCGGTCAGCGCGTCGGTATTTTGGACGCCGATGTGTACGGTCCGAGTATGCCGCTGATGCTGGGCCTGACACAGCGGCCCAAAAGCACCCCGGAAAAAAAGATCATTCCGCTGACCAAGTACGGCCTCAAGGTGATGTCGATGGGCCTGCTGCTGGCCGAGGAGCAGGCTGTGGTGTGGCGCGGGCCGATGGTCGATAAGCTGCTGACCGAGTTTCTGCGCAATGTCGAGTGGGGAGAGCTGGACATCCTGGTCATAGACCTGCCACCGGGTACGGGCGACGCCCAGCTGAGCATTTGTCAAAAGGCGCCGCTGTCGGGCGGCGTGATTGTCACCACCCCGCAAGATGTCGCCCTGATGGATGTCCGTCGCGGCGTTCAGATGTTCCAAGAGGTCAAGGTGCCGGTTCTGGGGGTGGTTGAGAACATGAGTTATCTGGTGTGCAGTTCGTGTGGACATCAGGCCCATGTCTTCAGCCAGGGCGGGGGCAGGCAGGTGGCCGAGCAGTTTCAGGTACCTCTGCTGGGTGAGATTCCGCTGCTGCGTGATATTGTCTCGGCCGGGGACAGCGGCACGCCGCTCGTCGTCTCGCAGCCCGAGCATCCCCAGACTCGGGCGTTTGTCAGTATTGCCGCGCAGGTGCTGCAGCAGTTGAAAGGCGAACGATGATGCCCTCGTCAAGAGATCATCGTTTCCCTGTGTAATATCCCGATGGCGACACTGCGGGTGCTGTTCGAGACCGGCGAGCCGGAACAGGTCATTGAATTCGATCCGGCCGACGCCCCTTTTCAGGATGACGGACAGCCGGGGTCAATTCTGGATGTCCTGCTGGGTCATCAGGTGGTCCTTGAACACGCCTGTGGCGGCCACTGTGCGTGCACGACCTGTCATGTGATTGTCAAGGCTGGCGAAGAATATCTGTCGGAGAGTGAAGAGTCCGAGGAGGACATGCTGGATAGAGCACCCGGCTTGACGCCGAGTTCCCGGCTTGGCTGTCAGGCTGTTATTGAGGCCGGGCAGATCACCGTGCTGATCCCCAGGTACACCATCAACCAGCAGGCGTGAGTTCCCGGCTCTCTCTTCCTCCCATGCCACAGACCCCGCTCTATCAGGCCGCCATTGAGCGCATCGTCGAGCGTGCGCCCGACACCCGTTCATTTTTTCTGCGGCTCGGTGCCGACCAAATCCTGCGCTTCAGGCCGGGCCAGTTCCTGTCCTTTCAGTTGCCGGGGCGCGGGAAAACCCTGACCCGGGCATATACGATTACCTCGAATCCAGAAGATAACGGGCTGTTAGAAATTTGTCTGAATCTGGTCCCTGATGGACCGGGCTCGCAGTACTTATTTGCCCGCCGGATAGGCGACCGGCTGTCTTTCAGCGGTCCCTGGGGTGGCTTTGTGTTTGACCGGGCGCCGTCGGCCGAGTGCGTCTTCATTGCCGAGGGGACCGGGATTGCGGCTATTCGACCCATGCTGAGGCGGGCGCTTGAGGGTGGTCTGCAGCAGCCCCTGACCCTGGTCTATGCAACGGCGGGCGAACAAGACCTGCTGTATCGGGAGCAGTTGGAAGGCTGGGCCCGGGCGCATATCGCCTTCAGCTTTCGCCCTCTCCTGGTTCAGCCTGCCGCGTACTGGGACGGCTTGCAGGGCGACCTCCTGGCTCATGTCGAAGCCTGCTATGTCAAACGCGACACTGACCGGTCGCGTCATTTTTATATCTGTGGGATTGGCCAGCGAGTCTTACAGCTTCGTGACCTCCTGCGGGCGGCGGGTTATGAGCGCCGAGCGGTGAAATATGAGAAGTGGTGAGCAGTCGGCCTTTGCGGCAGATTGACAACGTAGACCCTAGCGGTCTATATTTTGAGTCACGGCAGTCTGCATACGCTGAGTGCTGTGACACAGTGATCGTTTCGAAAGGAGCAGCCATGGCCTACACCGATAAGGTCCTTGAGCACTACGAGAACCCCAAGAATGTTGGCAGTTTTGCCAAAGACGACGACAACGTTGGCACCGGTGTCGTCGGTGCCCCTGAGTGTGGCGATGTGATGAAGCTACAACTCAAGATCAATCCCGACACCGAGGTCATTGAGGATGCCCGCTTCAAAACCTTTGGCTGCGGCTCGGCGATTGCCTCGTCGAGTTACGTGACCGAACTGGTCAAAGGCAAGACGATTGAGGAAGCCTACGAGATCAAAAATACCGAGATCGTCAAGGAGTTATCCCTGCCGCCGGTCAAGATCCACTGTTCGGTCCTGGCTGAGGACGCGATTAAATCTGCTGTGGCAGACTGGCGGGAGCGCGACGACAAGGCGGACGATAAGGCGGCATAGCCCTTGGGTGCGCTGTCCGCAGCGGACCACAGCGCTGTGTAGGGGTAACCCCCTGTGGTTGCCCGGCCTGTGATTGCCCAGCGAGGTCAGACAATGGAAAATGGCCAGACCTTGACCACGACTCCGCGTTTGCAGGGTGGGGATGAAGCTCTGCTCGGCGACGCGGTTGTGCTCACCCAAATTGATAAGGCCATCGGCTGGGCGCGGAAGTACTCCATCTTTCCGTACCCGTTTGCCACGGCGTGTTGCGCCATGGAATACATGGCTTTGTCGATGACCCCCTACGATATTGACCGCTTTGGCGCCTTGCTGCCGCGTTTCAGTCCACGCCAGGCCGATCTGCTGATGGTGATCGGGACGGTGACGTGTCGCCAGGCGCCCATTCTGAAACGGGTGTACGAACAGATGACCGAGCCCAAATGGGTCATGGCCTTCGGGGCGTGTGCCTCGACCGGTGGATTTTACGATAATTATACCACCGTAGCCGGCATTGATCGCATCGTTCCGGTTGATGTCTATGTGCCGGGCTGTCCGCCCCGTCCGGAAAATGTCCTGGACGCCTTAATGGCGCTCCAGCGCAAAATCCATTCCCAGAAGCAAAAGCTGCGTGGGATGGCGGCCTGAAGGTACGGGCTATGGGCAAGACAGGAAAGCCGAAATTGGTCGAGCGCAGCTCGCTGATGAACATCGGCAAACGGGTTGATTATGCCGTCCGCGCCCTGTCCTACCTGGCCGCCCAGCCGCATGGAACCGTCGTCTCTCGGCGCGAAATCCAGCGGAAACAGGATATTCCCTCCCATTTTCTGTCGAAGATCATGAAACAGCTCGCCGGAGGAAATCTGGTTGAGTCGCATATGGGAGCCCGGGGCGGTTTCAGCCTCAAAAAACTGGCCGCCCACATCAACCTCAAGGAGGTCTATGAGTGCCTTGAGGGTCCCCTGCTGCTGATGGAATGCCTCGAAGAGGGCGAACAGGCGTGTCAGTACTGCGAGGTGTGTAACCAGATCTCAGTCTGGGGTGAAGCTCAGCGACGGCTCGCCGAATACCTGGCCAGCGTGTCGCTGGGCCAGATTGCCCACAAGGCCGGACTGCGGGAGGAACTTGCCCATCGTGGACAGGGAGGATATAGAGAAGCCGCGCCGCTTGGCACCGCCACCAGCCTGCTCCAACGGGCAGGACACAGCGGGGCATGAAAACGGCGCCCCAGTAAGTCAGGAGTGAAGCGGTGTATTTTCATTTTGGCAATGTCCTGGTATTCACCCTCCTCGGGCTCGGCCTGTGCGCCTTCCATATGATCCTGGGCAGCTTTCTGCGTCCCCATAATCCCGAGGCCAAGAAGCTGACGACCTACGAGTGTGGCGAGTTGCCGACCGGCGGGGCATGGATCAACTTTAACATCCGGTTCTATCTCATTGCCCTTGTTTTTGTCATTTTTGATATTGAGGTTGCCTTCATCTATCCGGTGGCGGTGGCATTTCGGGAGTTTGTGCTGGCCGGCAACGGACTGTTTGCCATGACCGAGATTTTTCTCTTCCTGGGGATTCTGGCCGTCGGGCTGGTGTATGTGTGGAAGAAGCGCGATCTGGAATGGATCAAGCGCATCCAGTCCGAGCAGACGGAAGAGGAACAGGTGCTCCCCAAGGCGGCCTAAGAGACTGTGCATGAGGAGGATTCATGTCGCTTGTCAATAGTGTGCCGGAGATGGTGATTACCGCCAAGGTGGACGAGGTTCTGAATTGGACCCGGAAATCTTCCGTGTGGTATATGCTGTTTGGCTTGGCCTGTTGCGCCATTGAGATGATGCAAACCGGCGGCCCACGGGCGGATCTGGAGCGGTTCGGGGCGGCTCCCCGGGCCACGCCGCGACAGTCCGACATGATGATTATTGCCGGAACCCTGACTCTGAAAATGGCGCTCCGCACCAAGGTCTTGTACGACCAGATGCCCGACCCCAAATACGTCATCTCGATGGGTAGCTGCTCAAACTGCGGCGGCCTGTTTCAGCTCGCCTACTCGGTGTGTGACGGGGTGGATAAGGTGATTCCGGTCGATGTCTACGTGCCGGGTTGTCCTCCCAGACCCGAGGCCCTGACCGAGGGCCTGCTCAAACTCCAGGAAAAGATGATGCAAGAGCGCTGGCTGGTCAAAAAGACGCCAGCCCAGGCGGCCTAGTCCTGCGGGGCGGCTGTGGCGAACCCCAAGCCGTCCCCTCTCCAACCCCTGTGTCATGCCTATGTCCCCAGCCGATATTTTCCACAAAATCGCCGAGCGCTTTGGCCCCGAGGCTGTTGTGTCCCGTGACGAGGACGCGCTCGACCCGTACTGCATTATTCAGCCTGAGCTGACGGCCGACATCTGCCGCTTTCTCCAACAGGAGGCCGATCTGGCCTTTGACTGTTTGTCGAACATGTCAGGTGTGGATTTCCTGAAAGACGAGAAAATCCAGGTCGTACTGCACCTGTACTCCTACCCCCACCGCCATATGATCGTGCTGAAAGTCGATGTTCCGCGTGACGCGCCCGAGATGCCGTCGGTGGAGGGGGTGTGGAAGGCGGCGAACTGGCTGGAGCGCGAAATTTACGACCTGCTCGGGGTCAATTTCACCGGCCATCCGGATCTGCGTCGTCTGCTCATGCCGGAAGACTGGGTTGGCCACCCTCTACGCAAGGATTTTGTCGAGCCGGAAGAGTACCACGGTATCAGCACCCGGCGTGAGAGTTTGCTCAAGTGAGACGGTCTGCTCCGGCCCGGGCACAATCCTGCCCGCACGGCTGACCGCCACAGGAGGATGGTATGAGCCTGGCAGGTTATGAGGTCGAGGTCCAACGTGGAGAGGGCTTGGCGACCGAAGAGATGACGCTGAACATGGGTCCTCAGCACCCCAGTACGCACGGCGTGCTGCGCTTTGTGGTCAAGGCCGATGGCGAGGTGATGCGGACGGCCATTCCCGACATTGGCTACCTCCACCGGTCTATTGAAAAAATCTCCGAAAAGGTCGGCTACCACGGTTTCATGCCGTACACCGACCGGGTCGATTATGTCTCGGCCATGCAGTGCAACCAGGGTTGGGGCATGGCCTGCGAGCGGCTGGCCGGTATTGAGGTGCCCCGGCGGGGCGAGTTCTGCCGGGTGATCGCCTGCG
This sequence comes from Desulfurellaceae bacterium, assembly GCA_021296095.1. NCBI lineage: Bacteria > Pseudomonadati > Campylobacterota > Desulfurellia > Desulfurellales > Desulfurellaceae > Desulfurellaceae bacterium. The sequence continues at coordinate 9,428 of JAGWBB010000095.1, forward strand.
AGTTGGGTCGGATGGCCAGCCATCTGCTCTCGGTCGGCACGATGGTCATGGATATCGGCGGCTATACGCCCTTTTTGCACGCCATCCGTGAGCGGGAGAAGATTAATAACCTGCTGGAAGAGCTGTGCGGCGCGCGCCTCACTTTCAACTATATGCGGGTCGGTGGCGTGGCCTGGGATTTGCCGCCGAATTATGCCGACACCGTCCTCGCTTTTCTGGATCAGTTCGAGCCGTTGGTTGACGAATACAACGACCTCATTTCGTACAACAAGATTTACGTCGAACGGCTGGCCAATGTGGCTGTGGTCAGCCAACACGAAGCCATCAATTACAACCTGGTCGGACCCAATCTGCGCGCCTGTGGCATCAAGTATGACGTGCGGCGCGATGAGCCGTATTCGATCTATCCTGAGCTGGATTTCGATATTCCAACCGGCACCGGCGAGATGGGCCAGCAGGGCGACTGCTTTGACCGCTATATGACTCGCATCCGGGAACTCAAGGAATGCTGCAAAATTGTGCGCCAGTGTCTGGCGATGATCCCCGACGGGCCGGTGCTGGCAAGAGTCCCGCGCAAGCTCAAGCCGCCGGCCGGCGATGTCTATGTGCGGGTCGAAGGCTCGCGGGGTGACATGGGCTGGTATGTGGTCAGTGACGGGACCGAGTTCCCGTACCGGACCAAGATTCGAACCGGCTCGTTCTCGGCCATGAGTATTGTCGATAAAGTCAGCCAGGGCCTGATGATCGCCGACCTGATTGCCCTGATTGCCAGCTTTGATGTGGTCGCACCGGAGGTCGACCGCTAGCCGCTCGCTTGGCGAGCTAGACAAAAGTGGACGAGTAAGGTAGGCACAGCGACGCTATGCAAGGACTCTTCGACCGACTGATGGCCAACGGGTGGTTTGCCGGGGTGCCGGCAGACGTGGTGTATGCCGCAGGCATGCTGGCCTTTGGTCTGGTGCTGGTGTTTGGCTTTGTGATGCCGATGGTGCCGATCACGGTCTGGCTTGAGCGGCGGGTGTGGTCGCGTATTCAGTCACGCATCGGACCGAACCGTGTCGGCCCCCAAGGCGTGTTGCAGGGTATTGCCGACGGGGCCAAGAACATTCTGAAGGAAGATATTGTTCCTGACGCGGCCGACCGTCCCCTGTTTCTGTTTGCCCCCTATCTGCTGGTGTGGGGCTTTATCGCGACCTTTGTGGTCGTGCCCTTCAGCAGCAGTCTGATTATTGCCGATCTGAACGTGGGTATCCTGTATCTGACGGCCATGACCGCCCTGTCGGTGGTGGGCGTACTGATGGCGGGCTGGGCATCGAACAACAAATGGTCGCTGCTGGGCGGGATTCGGTCTGC
>JAGWBB010000095.1:10857-11177 GCA_021296095.1 Desulfurellaceae bacterium
ATCCAGCAGCAGGGCTGGGCTCCGTGGGACTGGTACGCGTTTCATAACCCGTTCACCTTTATCGCGGCCCTGATCTTCTATGTGTCGGCTCTGGCCGAGGCCAACCGCACCCCGTTTGACATTCCGGAGGCCGAATCCGAACTGGTGGCCGGCTTTGCGACCGAATACAGCGGGATGCGGTTTGCCCTGTTCTTCCTGGCCGAATGGGGGACCTTGTATGTGATCGGGGCGGTGATGACGACCCTGTTTCTGGGTGGCTGGCACGTGCCGATCTGGACCGACAACGTCGTGCTGCTGAATATCTCGCAGTTTGTGGTGTT
>JAGWBB010000096.1:0-428 GCA_021296095.1 Desulfurellaceae bacterium
TGCACGTGTGGGGCGAGTCCCACGTCAGACGGGTCGTGTTCGAGGGTCGCCGGGCGGTCGGGGTGGAAGTCGATAGACGGGGCGAACGCCTGGTCGTGCATGGCGGGGAAGTCATCCTCAGCGCCGGCGCGGTCAAGTCGCCCCACCTGCTGCTGCTGTCGGGCATCGGGCCGGCCGACGAGCTGCACCAATGTGACATCCCGGTGCTGCACGACTCGCCCTACGTGGGCAAAGACTTCACCGATCATCCGGCGGTGATGATCATGTATAAGACCAGGAAGACGCCCCACACTTATCCGGGCATGCCGATGCTGCAAACCGGCCTGCACTATACCGCCGAGGGCTCGACTACCCGGGGCGACATGGAAATTCTGCCGTTCTGTTTTTCGATGACCGACTCGTTCGTCACCGCCAGCCGCAAGGACGGC
>JAGWBB010000096.1:579-13954 GCA_021296095.1 Desulfurellaceae bacterium
CAGCCCGAGCTGCACTACCACTATCTGTCCGACCCGTTTGACCGCCAGCGCATGCGCGAGGGAGTTCGGCTGGTCATCGGCCTCATGGACCGCCGCGCGTTCAAGCCGCTGGTATTGGAGCGGACGGTGCCCAGCGACGCGCAGCTGGCCACGGATCAGGCTCTTGATCACTGGATGTATACGACGCTGGGGACCGCGATCCACATGTCGGGCAGCTGCAAAATGGGGCCGGACGCTGACCTGACCGCGGTGGTCGATCAGTTCGGCCGGGTGCGCGGTGTGGACGGGCTGCGGGTGGCCGATACCTCCATCCAGCCCAACGTGGTCCGCCGTCCGGCCAACGCCACGGCCATCATGCTCGGCGAGCGTATGGCCGAGTGGATTACCTAGAGGGTAGCGGTGTCCGCCACCGCCTCATCGTTGACCGTCCCGGCCGGGCAACTGTTACGGCTGCTGCCACGAACCCCGACGACGGGTAGGGAGACGCGGCCGCCCTCTTTTGTCATCCCTCCCGAGGTGATAAGCCCGTGCCGAGAAGACGAGAAGAGAGGGTGCTTTTATGGCTGTTTCTGTTCCGTTGACGGGCGGCTGCGCGTACGAATGTGCGGCTGAGCCGCTGTTTATGTGGAAATGCCACTGTCGGGAGTGTCAACGCTCCACAGGGGGCGGGAGTGCCGTCAATGTGGTTTTCTCCGCCTCCAGCGTGCGATTCACCAAGGGCGCTCCGAAAGAGCATGTCAGCACGGGCACGAGTGGAAATCAGACTTATCGAGGTTTCTGTCCGGAATGTGGATCACCTATCTCGGCCAGAGCCGACCTGATCTCTGCTATCCGAGGCATCAGCGCGGCCAGCCTGGACGACCCGAGCCAGCTCGAATTGGTGGCCGATATTTGGACGGCGAGTGCCCAGCCGTGGGACGAGCTGTCTGCCACCCTCCCGCAGTTTGCGACCACGCCAACCGAGGCAGAACTCCAAGAGCTCGCCTCCCATTAGCCCATTGCTCGACTGGAGCCTGCTCCCCACGGCTCGGTCGAGGTTCGGTCTATACCTGGCTTGAGGCCCACCCCTCGGGTAGCAGGCTGGACGGGCTGTTCAGGACCTCAGGCAGTGCGGCGTCTCCCCCGCCGGTATGGATCGTGTCAATCAGACCGCAGGCGCGGGATACACAGGGACGCGCTCGCCGGCCATCTCTACTTGCGCTGGGCGTGTTTGCTTGCTAGCGAGAGTCAACAGCCCCCGAAGCTTCAGCGCGGCGGATGACACACGAAAGGAACACACCATGACCACGACAGCGCCGATGCTCACCCTGTCGCACCAGTACGGGAGCGGCGGCAGTCTCATCGCCCGTGCACTCGGTCAGCGGCTGGGCTGGTCAGTCTGGGATAAAGAGATCGTGCGGGCGATTGCCTCGCAGCAACACGTTGCCGAAGGCTATGTGGAAAACAAAGACGAGCGGGTCGGCTCGTTCATCGAGCGGGCGGTCGGCTTTTTTGGCGTGGGTGGCTTCGAGACCGCCTATAACATTCCTCCTCCGCTGCGCCTGAGCGATACACAGCTGGCCCGGCTGACCCGCAGGCTGATCGAGGATGTGGCCACCCAGGGTAACGCGATCATTGTCGGGCGGGCCGGCAACTATATTCTGGCCGAGCGGCCGAATACCTTGCACGTCTTTGTGTTCGCCCCCATGGAGGCGCGTATCAAGCGGGCCATGGAGGTCGAAAAACTGACCCACCCGGAGGCCGAGCGGCGGATTGCCGGCATGGATAAGCTGCGGACCGAGTATGTGCACAGCTGCTACCAGACCGAATGGCGCGACCCCCAGGGCTACCATCTGCAGCTCGACTCCGACGAATGGGGCGAAGACGGAGTCACCGAGCTGATCCTGTGGGCGCTGGAGCACCGGCTGTAGCGTGTAGCTTGCGGCCAGCACGGCCCTGTCTTATATTCGTTCCAGAACAGGAGCGAATTATGACACTATCGTCTGATCTCACCCTGCGCGAAGCGGCCGAACTGGCCGGCGTCACCAAAACAACCGTAGAGAAGGCGGTGGAGGCGAAGGTGATGCAAACGCTGAGCCGCCCCGCACGTCTGCGTGGCGGCTCGACGCGCTATGTGCCGTTACAGGCGGTAGCCTATTTCGCCGCCTTAAAGTCGGCCAATCTTGTGGATTTGCCCGTGCGTCACAAAAAGGCGCTGTGGATGCGACTTGTCCGTCTCGCTCCCATGGCACTCGAGCCAGTCGAATTTTCGCCGGGCACCGTCCTGCATGTGGACGAACTGGCCGGCGAGGTTTTTGAGACGGCCGTGCGCTACAAGGAATCGCGGGACGCCCACATCGTGTCCGATACGGACATCCTCGGTGGCACGCCGGTGATACGCGGCACCCGGATAAGCGTCTATGCAGTGCTGGGGCGCCTGCAAAACGGCGACAGCGTCGCCGATCTCATCGCCGATAATCCTGACATCCCACGCGATGCGTTCGAGGCAGCGGCGATTTTCGCACGGGCACATCCATTGAGGGGCCGACCGGGCGGTCGGCCGTGGCGCAACGCGGCGCGACAAAGCCCGTGATACCGCATGCGGCTGTTCATCGACGAATGCCTGTCCCCCCACATAGCCCGGGCACTGAATGCGAGCGGCGAACATCTTGCCGAACACCCCTTGGATTTTGGCGGTCGGGGAGACCCCGACCACCGGGTGCTGCAACGCTGCATTGCCCGTGAACTCGTGATTGTTACCCAGAATGCGCGCGATTTTCGTGCGCTCGTACGAACCGCAGACATTCACCCCGGCCTGATTATCCTGCCCTGTGTCGGCCGAGAGCAGTCTTTTGCGCTTCTCAGAGCAGCGTTTGCCTATCTTGAAGCGCGGGGAAACGCCATGGATGCCATGCTGAACCACGTCCTCGAAATTGATGCGGACGGAGCTATTCGTTTCTATCCCTTACCAGCGTGAGTCGCGAAGTGGCAGGGATGCTTCGAGCCTGCCGAGGCCCTGTTCGGCATCCGTAAGCCGACCGTCCATCATGTCCTTGCCCGTTTGGCGGCCTTTGGCTTGCGGGACCGGCGACGCTTGACCGGCGGCGAGGGGGGTAGCGGGTCGGCGCTGGCCGCCTCAAGCGGATCGGCGTAGCCATTTTGCTCGGCCTGATCCGCCGCGGATTCGTCCGGGGCGGGTTCTCCCGCGTACCCCAGCTCATACTGATAGGCGGTCAGACCCAGCGCGCTCATGCCTGGCGGTGGGGATGGCGGGTCGGCCGGGAGCGCGGCGGCCGGTTCGGCGTGGCCGTTTTGCTCCTGGGCTCCCCCGTAGGGCCGCAGCTCGGCAATGGCCTGTCCTTGCCGAGTCACAACCAGGGTGAGACCTTGCTCGACCTGGGTCAGATAGCTGCCCAAGCGAGACCGCAGCTGTTTGGTATTGATTGATTCGTTCATAGGCTCCATTTTCGGCCATTGCAGGGTCTGGTGTCAATCGAAAGCCGCACCCGAAAATCCGGCCCGGATCCCCCCCCGGCTTGACTCCCCGCCAGCCCACCGATAGCGGTAGGCCCAGAAACCGACGTACACCAAGGGGGTGGGTATGAAACTGGGCATCGGGATCGGCTATTCGGGCGGACAGGTTCGGCTGCCGATGGACCATATTCTTGAGACCGAGCGGCTCGGCTATGACTCGGTGTGGAGCGCCGAAGCCTACGGCTCTGACGCGGTTACCCCGCTGGCCTACCTGGCGGCCAAGACGACGCGGCTGAAGCTCGGCACCGGCATCATGCAGCTGGCCGGACGCACCCCGGCCATGTGTGCGATGACCATGTCAACGCTCGACGCCCTGTCCGAGGGCCGGGTCCTGGTCGGCCTGGGGCTGTCGGGACCGCAGGTCATCGAGGGCTGGCACGGCATGCCGTACGACAAGCCGGTGGCCCGGCTGCGCGAGTATGTCGAGATTCTGCGCAAGATCTGGGCCCGGGAGGAGCCGGTCAGCCTGGACGGCAAAGCCTATCAGCTGCCCTATCAGGGACCGGGGGCGACCGGCCTGGGCAAACCGCTGAAATCCATCCTGCACACCCGCCAGCTGCCGGTCTATCTGGCCACCATGCAGCCGCGCAGCGTGCGGCTGACGGCCGAGGTGGCCGACGGCTGGCTGCCGATCTGGTTCTCGCCCCAGCGCGTGGGCATGTACAGCGAGGGCATTGAGGACGGCTTCCGGCGCGCCGGCAGCGGCAAATCGTGGAAAGACTGGGATATCGCGGCCGGCTGTACGGTGATTATCGGCGACGATGTCAAAGCCTGTCTGGCCAAGATCAAACCGACCCTGGCCCTATACGTCGGCGGCATGGGCGCCCGCAACAAGAACTTCCACAACGAGATGGTGACCAAGTACGGCTACGGCGACGCTGCGGCGCGCATTCAGGAGCTGTACCTGGCCGGCCACAAAGCCGAGGCCACGGACGCGGTGCCGGACGAACTGTGCGACGAGCTGTCGCTGTGCGGCCCGGAGGCGCGGATTCGGCAGCGCTTCAAAGCCTGGGAAGACGCCGGGGTGACGACCATGCTGGTGTCCTCGCAGCAGCCCGAGGCCTACCACCTGATGGCGGACATTGCCAAGACACACCCCTGACGCAAGGAGCAGCCCTATGAGCGAAAGCATTTCGGCCCAAGACCCCTACGAGCGCAAACGCGTCGCCGTGCTGGACAGCGACATGGCCTATGTCGATATCGGCAGCGGCGATCCGGTCGTCTTCCTGCACGGCAACCCGACCTCGTCCTACCTGTGGCGGAACGTCATTCCGCCCGTAGCCGCCGCCCACCGGTGTCTGGCCCCGGACCTGATCGGTATGGGCGATTCGGGCAAGAATCCGGCCGGTTCCTACCGCTTTGTGGACCACGCCCGCTATCTGGACGCCTGGTTTGAGGCTCTTGATCTGACACAGAGTGTGACGCTGGTCGTCCACGACTGGGGCTCGGCCCTGGGGTTCTCCTGGGCCCACCGGCATCCCGATCGCATCAAGGCCCTGGCCTATATGGAGGCGATTGTCCAACCCCTGACCTGGGCGAGCTGGCCGGAAACCGCGCGCAATATCTTTCAGGCCATGCGCTCGCCGGCCGGCGAAGACATGGTGCTGCAAAAAAACGTCTTTGTGGAGCGCATCCTGCCGGCCAGCGTGATCCGGGGGCTGGGCGACGAGGAAATGACGGTCTACCGACGCCCCTACCTGGAGCCGGGCGAGTCGCGGCGGCCGACCCTGACCTGGCCGCGTCAGATCCCGATCGAGGGCGAGCCGGCCGATGTGACCCGGATTGTCGAGGCCTACGGCGCCTGGCTGTCAACGAGCCCCATCCCCAAGCTGTTCGTCAACGCCGACCCGGGCGTCATCCTGACCGGCCCGCAGCGCGAGTTCTGCCGCAGCTGGCCGAACCAGAAAGAAGTCACGGTCAAGGGCACCCATTTTGTGCAGGAAGACTCACCGCGTGAGATCGGCCGGGCGGTTGCCGAGCTGCTGGCCTGAGGGAGGACCGGATGGACTACACGACCATAGGTTTTGAGGTTGACGATCAGATTGCCACGATTACGCTCAAGCGTCCCGATAACGCCAACGCGCTCAACATCGACATGTCCAGAGAACTCATGCAGGCCGCCATCCAGTGCAGCGAAGACAGCGCTATTCGGGCCGTGCTGCTGACCGGCACGGGTCGCATGTTCTGTGCCGGCGGGGATCTCAAGAGCTTTGCCGCTCACGGACGCGGAGCGCCCCTGGCCGCCCACCTGAAAGAGGTCACCATCTATCTGCACAGCGCGGTGTCGCGCTTTCTGCGCATGGACCCGCCGCTGATCGGCGTCATCAACGGGGTGGCGGCCGGCGCGGGCATGAGCATGGCCTGCGCCTGCGACCTGGTCCTGGCCGCCGAATCGTCCCGGTTCACCATGGCCTACACCCGGGCCGGCCTGACACCCGACGGCTCTTCGACTTATTTCCTGTCGCGGGCGGTCGGCATGAAACGGGCCACCGAGCTCGTCCTGACCAACCGGATGCTGTCGGCCCAGGAGGCCCACGAGTGGGGCATCGTCAATCAGGTCGTACCCGACGCCGAGCTGATGGACCGCGCCAGGGAGCTGGCCGCCTCGCTGGCCAGCGGGGCGACCGGCGCGTTCGGCGCGGCCAAACGGCTGCTGCACACCGGCTGGACCGAGACGCTTGAAACCCAGATGGAGCTGGAAGCCCAGGCCATCGCCGCCCGGGCGCATACGGCCGACGGGGACGAGGGGATCAGCGCCTTTTTGGAAAAACGGGAGCCCAAATTCAGCGGCCGATAGTTCAGCGGCCGATAGTTCGGCGGCCGATAAGGAGCGTGCCTGTGTACAGTTTCGATCTCAGCCCGGAACAGCGCCAACTCAAGGATACGGTGCATCGTTTTGCGGTGGAAGAAATCATTCCCGTTGCCGCCGAGTACGACAAGAAAGAGGAGCTGCCGCTCGACATCTGCCACAAGGCCTGGGAACTCGGCTTTCTCAACCCCCAGGTCCCAACCACATACGGTGGCCTGGGTCTGGGGGTGATGGACACCTGCCTGATCGACGAAGAGATGATCTATGGTTGTGCCGGCATCGCCCTCAATATGGTGGCCAACAACCTGGCCGCCCTGCCGCTGCTGATTGCCGGAGACGAGGCCCAGAAACAGCGCTATCTGGGCCAGCTGGCCGCAGAGCCGAGCTTTGGTGCCTTTGCCCTGACCGAGCCCGGGGCCGGTTCCGACGCCGCCGGCATTACGACCAGCTATCGCAAAGTCGGCGACGAGTTCGTCCTCAACGGCACCAAGCACTTCATCACCAACGGCACGATTGCCGACTGGTATGTGGTCTTTGCGACCCAGGACAGGGACGACCGACACGGCGGGATTTCGTGTTTCGTGCTGCCGTCGGATACGCCCGGCATCACCGCCAACCGGATGCACAACAAAATGGGCCAGCGCGCCTCGGACACGGCCGAGATTGTGTTTGAGGAGGCACGCGTGCCGCGGGCCGGGCTGGTCGGCGCAGAGGGGGCGGGCTTCAAGGTGGCCATGCGGACCTTTGATCACAGCCGTCCCGAGGTCGGCGCGTTTGCCATCGGCATCTCCCAGCGGGCCCTGGACGAGTCGCTGAAATATGCCCAGCAGCGCGAGGCATTTGGCCAGACGATTGCCAATTTTCAGGCCATTCAGTTCATGCTGGCCGACATGGCGATTGAACTTGAGGCCATGCGGCTGCTGACCTACAAGGCGGCCTGGATGCTGGACCAGGGCGCCCAGGCGTCGATTGTGTCGAGCTACGCCAAAGCCTTTGGCGCCGATCGGACGATGCAAATCACCACCAACGCGGTCCAGATCTTTGGCGGCTACGGCTACCTGGGCGAGTATCCGGTTGAGAAGCTGATGCGCGACGCCAAGCTGCTCCAGATCTACGAGGGCACCTCGCAGATTCAGCGCGTGGTCATCGCCCGGCATTTGTTGAAGGGCGTGTAAAGCGTCTGTGAATCCACCTGCAAACCTTTGGAGAGGAGCACCACACCATGGCTGACGAAATGGGCGTTTTTGAGACTATGTATAGCATGCGGGCGATGCGTCGCCTCAAACCCGATCCGGTTCCCCTGGAAACGATCCGCAAAATCCTGGAAGCCGGCACCCAGGCCCCGAGCGGCCAGAACATCCAGGGCTGGGCGTTTGTCGTGCTGCAAGACCCGGACACAAAAAAGTTCTTCCAGGAACGCTATCACAAAGCCATTCTCGACCGCTTCGGCGACAATATGAGACCCGACCCCAACGACCCCTCCCCGTTCGCGCGCTCGGTGCGCGCAGCCCTGCATCTGGCCGAGCATATGCACGAGGCGCCGGTCGTGCTGCTGGTGTGCGGCAAACGCGACTGGCCGTTCGCCGTACCCAAGGACAAGCGGGTCGGCCACGCCCCGCCCTCGTACGGCTCGATCTATCCCTGCGTCCAGAACATTCTGTTAGCCTGTCGGGCCCTGGGGCTGGGCGCCAGCCTGACGACCATGCACCAGATGTTTGAGGATGAGCTGCACGAACGGGTCGGCATTCCCGACGACTACGGCGTGGTGGCCACGATTCCGATCGGCTTCCCCAGCGGCAAGTTCGGCCCGGTCAAGCGCCGACCCGCCCCCGAGGTGACCCACTTCGACACCTGGGGTCAGCACCAGCCGTCGTAAACGGGAGCCCGCCGTGAAACACGCCATGTTCCTGCCCTACGACACCCCCGCCATCATGATCGAGTGGGCGCGCAAGCTTGAGCAGGCCGGCTTCGACTCGGCCTGGCAGGGCGAGCTGACCAACTCGGCGCTGATTCCGCTGGCTGCGGTGGCGCCGGCCGTCGAGCGCATCACACTCGGCGCCGGGGTGGTCCTGGCCTTTACCCACAGCCCGGTCATGCTGGCCTTTGAGGCGCTTGACCTGGACTATTTCAGCCACGGCCGCTTCATCCTGGGTCTGGGCGTGGCCCACCCCAACCGCAACAACAACTGGTATGCGGGTCACGACGCGGGCAAGCCCGTCAGCCAGATGCGGGAGTATATCGAGGTCGTGCGTCTGGTCATGGACGCGGCCCAGCGGGGCGGCGGCGGCATCGAATACGAGGGCAGATTCTACCAGATCAAGGCGCGCAGCTTTTTTGGTCGTTCGACTCCCCAGCCGCGTCCGCGCCTACCGATCTATGTGGCGGCGGTCAAGCCCCGCATGGCCGCCCTGACCGGCGAGGTCGCCGACGGCCTGGTCGGCAACCCGATGTTCTCGGCCAAACACGTCGGCGACAATATCCTGCCCAACCTGGCCGCGGGCCTGCGCAAGGCCGGCCGCCAGCGCTCGGATGTCGAAGTCCTGGGCCAGTGCTTTGCCGTGCTTGACGACGATCTGGCGACCGCCTACCGGGTCGGGGCGGGCGCCATGCTGTTCAGCATCTGGGCGATGATCTACGACGATATTTTCGCCGCCCACGGCTTTGCCGAAACCGTGGCGGCGGTGCGCGCCACCCAGCGTACCCCCCAGCGCATGGACGCGATTGAGCTGATCCCCAGGGACATGGTGGACGCCTTTTGCGCGGTCGGGCCGGTTGACCGGGTCCGGGCCAAGATCAACGAACGCGAGGGCCTGCTCGACACCGTCATCGTTGCCGTGCCGAATACCGGCACCACGGCCGAGCACACTGATTGAGGCCTTCGCAGAGTAGAGAAAGACCGGACCGTTTCAGATCCGCACCTGGGCCCAGCTCCCGGTCTTCCAGCTCCACACGAACACCGCCGACTGGATCAAACGATAGACGATATTCAGATTCCAGATCGCCAGCAGCCCCAGACCAAACGCCGCGCTGAGCACGAACGCCAGGGGCAGAAAGAAACACCACTGCAGGGCCAGGGAAATCACCATCACCCGTCGGCTGTGGCCGGCCCCGTAGTGGGCGCTCATCAGCACCATGCCGATGACCTCCAGCGCCATGGTGGCGGCGGTCAGCTGGAGCGGCAGGCGGGCCAGGTCGAGGGTCGTCGGATCGCGCAAAAAGAGGCTCAGAAACACATCCGGGATCACGACCGCAGGCAGCGCCAGCAGCCCCACACACACCATGGCCAGACGGACCACCTGCCAGGCCCAGGCCCGCGCCTCATCTACCGCCCCGGCCCCCAGCGCCTGGCCGACCAGCGAGGCCGCCGCCAGGCCAAAACCGTTGGTCAGCAGCATCCAAAACAGCAGCAGATTCGACAACACGTGGCCGGCCGCCAGCTCGGCCGTGCCGATCGTCCCCAGAATCCAGAAGAACAGGGTCATACCCAGGGCAAAGAAGACGTGCTGGACGCCGGCCGGAACCGACAGGCGGATCAGCGTCCACAGGGTTGCCCGGTCCGGCCGCCGGACCAGAAAGCCGCCGCCCCGGGCACGCCGGTAGGCGGTCAGCAGATAGGCCAGCGAGCCGACCGACAGCGCGGCTGTGGTCCCGATCCCGGCCCCCAGCACGCCCAGCGCCGGTGCCCCCAGGTTGCCGAATATCAATACCCAGTTCAGAAAAATGTTGATCACGTTCATCAGAATGATCGTGCGCATATAAATCGCCGACAGATTGACTGCGTTCCAGTAACCGCGAAACACAAAATTCGTGCCCATCGCGGTCAGGCCGACCAGCCGGGCCTGCAGGTAGTGGGTACCCTGACTGGCGACTGCGGCATCCTGGCTGAGGAGCGGAAAGAAGCTCGGGGCGGCAAAGATAAGCCACACCGACAGCGGAATCGCCAGCACCAGCACCAGCACCAGGCCGCCGTTCAGGGGCACGGCAATCTCGCCTCGACGCCCGGCCCCCAGCCAGCGCGCCGAGGTGGCCTGCACACCGGTTGAGAGACCGATGATAAACGCGCCGCAGGTGAAGGTGGTAAACCCGGCCAGCCCGACTGCGGCCAGCGCCTCATCGCCCAGGGAGCCGACCATGGCCGTATCGACCAGATTCATGATGTTCTGCGACACCATGCCGCCCATGATGGGCAGGGCCAGGCTGAGGATGCGGCGCAGGGACGAGACAGACCGGGTGGGAGAAGAATCGGCGTCCAAGGGGCGGCTTTCGGTTGGACGTGCGGCTTTCTGCCTACCACGTCGCCTGAGAGAGGGGTCGCACGGAGCCTAGGACAGCAGTGGCATGACGTCCTGACCGAAGCGCTCCAACTCCTCAATCAGCGGGTGGAACTGCAACAGAAACGTTTCCACCCCAACGGCTTCAAAGGCGCGCATACGCTCGGCGATCTGAGCCGGCGTGCCGATCAGTCCCGCCGCAGTCCCGCCGTTCGTGCCCAGGGCCTTGGTTTCGTACGAGCCCGTTTTGATCATCACGACATCTTTGTCGTAGCCGCTCAGTTTGTCCTGCCGCAGCGCGACCAGACGCTCAAATTCGGCCCGGGCTTCGCGCTCGGTGTCACGACAAATCACAAACGCCGACATGCCGAAACGGGGCTGTCGGCCGTATTCCGCGGCCAGCCCTCGAACGTGGCCGATGATGTCCGCGATGTGTTCGAGCGGCCGGCCGTTGATCAGAAAAATGTCGGCCATTTTCGCCCCCAGCCGACGGCCGGGCTCTGATTCACCGCCGACATAGATGGGCGGATGCGGCTGTTGGACGGGCTTGGGAGCCAAGCTGGTCTCCTTCACCTGGTAGTATTGTCCGGCAAAGCTGTAGCGCTCCTGCGTCCAGCTGCCCTTGATGATGGTCAGAAACTCTTCGGAGCGGGCATAGCGCTCGTCGTGGGGCAGGATGGGCGCACCGAGCATTTCGAACTCGGTCAGCCACCAGGCCGAAACCAGATTGATGGCAATCCGTCCCTGGCTGATATGGTCGATATTGCTGGCCATCTTGGCGATGACGCCGGGCGCCCGAAAACCGGGCTTGACCGCGGTGATAATCTCAATTTTGTCGGTGACGGCCGCTAACGCACTGGCCGTTGACCAGGCATCGAGCTGGTCGAGTCCGGGCTCGACCGGATTCATGAAGTGCTCGGCGATCAGCAAAGTCTCGAAGCCGAGCCGCTCGGCCAACAGCGTCGCGCGCTTGGTCGAGGCAAACGAGGCGTCACAGGTTTCCGGGCGGGTCGAAATAATCCAATTGCCATACACCGACGGCCAAAACCCTAATCGCATCAGCACCCCTCTCCTCGAAGCAATCTCCTCCGCAGGCTACGTGTGGCTCTCGGATGTGTCAATGAGAAACGCCGGCCCGATTTTCGGCCCCGGCACGACCCCGACGACGCCTCCCCCCTCCCCTTTCTCAGCCCCGGCTGTTACACCAACAAACACGGTGAGAAAATGATGACAAGGAGTTGACATGCCACACACGATTGGTCTTCTCCACCCCGGAGAAATGGGAGCAACGGTTGGAGCGGCCGCCCGGCTGAACGAGGTGCAGGTCGTGTGGGCCTCAGACGGGCGGGGTCCCCAGACCCACGGCCGGGCCGAGGAGGCGGGCTTGACCGACATGGGCTCCCTGCCCGCCGTGGTTAAACACAGCCATATCATCCTCAGCGTGTGCCCGCCCCACGCCGCGACCGAGCTGGCCCGTGCCGTAGCCGGGCAGCGTTTTTCGGGCGTGTATGTTGACGCCAACGCCGTGTCTCCGGCCACCAGCCGCGACGTGCGGCAGATTGTCGAGGCCGGGGGGGCGGGCTTTGTTGACGGCGGCATCATCGGCCCACCGGCCCTGAAGCCGGGCACGACCCGGCTGTATCTGTCCGGCGCCGAGGCCGCGCGGGTGGCGGCCTGTTTTCACCACGGCCCGCTTGAGGCGTGTGTCCTCGACGGTCCGCCGGGTGCGGCCTCGGCCCTCAAGATGACGTATGCGGCCTACACCAAAGGCTCGGCCGCCCTGCTGATTGCGATTCGGACCCTGGCCATGCACGAGGGCGTTGACGCGGCGCTGCTCCGTGAGTGGGATCTGTCACAGGCCGGGCTGCCCGACCGCTCGGCCGGCGCGGTGCGGGCCAACGCCAGAAAAGCCTGGCGTTTCAGCGGCGAGATGGAAGAGATTGCCGACACCTTTGCGGCCGCCGGTCTGCCGGACGGTTTTCACCGCGCCGCGGCCGAGGTCTACCGACGCATGAGCGGCTATAAAGATGCGGCCAGCCCGCCCTCTGTTGAAGACGCCGCAAGCCAGGTCCTGGCAGGCACGGTTTCGGAGAAAAACTCCGCGAGCTGAGTCCTTTCACGCTATTGCCCGGCAGGAGAATTTCCATGCAACACGAGCTGCCACTCGACGATGGTTCATCGGTCCTGATCCGCCCCTATCAGCCTGACGACGTGCCGCTCCTGTATGAGGCTGTGCGCGAATCCATCAACGAGGTCGCGCCGTGGCTGACGCCATGGAAGAGAGCCGTGGCTGGATTGAGACGCGCGCCGAGGCGCGGGCGCAAGGCGCGGAGTATGACTTTGCCATGATCGACACGGCACGCGGGAGGCTGCTCGGAGGCTGCGGCATCAATGCCCTGAATCGAGCCAACCGATTCGCCAATCTCGGCTACTGGGTGCGCACCAGCCGTACCCGTCGAGGGATGGCGACCGCCGCCGCCCGTTATGTTGCAGCCTTTGGTTTCCGCGAACTCGGTCTGATTCGGATCGAAATCGTCATAGCCACGGCAAACACGGCCAGCCAGCGCGTGGCGGAAAAGCTGGGGGCGACCCGCGAGGGCGTGCTGAGGAACCGCATACTGATCCGCGACCGAGTACACGACGCCGTGATGTTCTCGCTGATTCCGTCGGACAGGTAGATACCAAAAGATATCTTTTATAGATCTCTAGAGTGGTTCACGATAGGTTGTAGCCATTGGAGCGGTCGTGTGATAGCAGCCGAGGGCGGAGGACCACAGGATGC
>JAGWBB010000097.1:0-576 GCA_021296095.1 Desulfurellaceae bacterium
CGAAGAGATCCGGGTGTTGGCCGAAGACGAACTCGGCTACTGGGAAAAAGAGGCCGGCTATCACAACCGGGCCGACCCGTGGCAGGAGCAGCGCTACATCGTTCCCCACATCGATAACCAGCTGTATCGACGCCTGCTGAAAGCGCGGGACTTTTCCGACCGGGAGCTGCTCGGTATCCGCGCCGACGGTCGGAATTTGACCGGCCTCACGGCCCGACGGGCTGTGCTGCGCGACGCGCATTTCGAGCGCTCGCAGCTCGACAGGGCATGTTTTGACGGCGCCAATCTGTCCAACGCCCACTTCGAGGGCGCGCGTCTGCGCAATGCGTCGTTTTGTGCCGCTCAGGGACGGGCGGCCGACCTGGAAGGCGCGGACTTCCGGGGGGCGGATCTGCGTGGCGCGGACCTGACTGGGGCGTCCTTATTCGGGGCGACGTTTTGTCCCGAGGGCGGCCAGGACTCAGAAGGCTGGGGCCCGGCGCTGCTCGACCGGACGACCCGTATCGAACCGGCCGGGCTCGACAGCCTCACGCCGAAACAGAGAAACTGCGTCGGCAAACTCCTGGGCTGGGGAGA
>JAGWBB010000097.1:619-13008 GCA_021296095.1 Desulfurellaceae bacterium
CTTGTTTGAGAGTCCTGGGCAGCGTACAGTCTCTGCGTACCAGCCCTCGATAAGAGGAGGTGATGCCTATGCTTTCCACGTTCCTTATCCTACTCATGCTCTGCCTGGCCGGGCTTATTCCAGGCATGGTCCAGATGGCAGCGGCCCTGGACAGCGACACGATTGCTCAGCTCCAGACGGCCAAGGAGATCTATGTTTCTACCCAACGCAAGAGTGGCGAGTGGAGCAGCGCGGCGCCGGTCTGGTTCTGGTACGCCGATGAGGTGATCTATCTCACCGCCTCGCCAAGCTCGTATAAAGCCAGGCGCGTTCTGGACGGGCGCGACACCGTGCGGATCGCCGTCGGGGGGCAAGACGGTCCAACCTTGACCGGCAAGGCCGAGATTTTTACGGACGCGGCCATCGTCGAACGTATGGGTGAAGCCTATAACAACAAATACTGGCTGGCCTGGTTTGGCTTTGCGCGGCCACGGGTCAGCCGTGTGGAGTCGGGCAAGACCATCGCTATCAAAGTCACCCCGGATGCTCAGGAATGATACGGAGAGAGGAAGACGGTATGGCAATTCAGACGACTTACAGTCAGGCGCGGGCAAATTTGGCCAAGCTGTGCGATCAAGTGCTGGACAATCAGGAAGTCGCAATCATTACCCGTCGGGGCTCTGAGCCAGTTGCTCTGATCGCGGCATCCGAACTCACAGGTTTGCTCGAAACCGCCTATCTGCTTCGTTCACCCAAAAACGCCCAACGTCTCATCACCGCTCTCAAACGAGCCGTAGCAGGAACGGTTCAACCCCAATCGGTCCAAGACCTCCGACAAGAGCTGGGCCTTGGCTGAGAAAAAGCGGGCGGCCGTCTTTCATCCAGAGTTCAGGCAGGATCTCCGTCACTGGGTAGAAACTGATCGAAAGACAGCGCTCCGCGCGTTCACTCTTATCGAAGCCGTTTTACGCGACCCATTCTCCGGTATCGGGAAACCAGAGCCTCTGAAATATCTGGGCTCAGGGGCCTGGTCTCGCCGACTGAGCCAAGAGCATCGGCTCGTATATCGGGTGAGCGCGGAACGTATCGATTTCCTCCAGGCCCGGTATCATTATTGGGTCAGCGCTGAGTACGTCAGGACTCCTCACGCAGCATCAGGACGCTGCCCTCTGCGTCGCCAGGGATGTAGATCGTCCCGGCCGAGTCCACGGCCAGACTGCCGCCAAAGGCCATGGGACCGCGCGACAGCCCGGGCGGGTTGCCGACCGGCAGCTGGCTGGCCAGGGTCTGGCGCTGGCGGGTCGTCAGATCGACGCTCTCCAGGGTTTTGCTGCCGTGGTCGAGGATCAGCGCCGCGCCGCGCCGCACGGCCATGGCCAGCGGTTGCTGCAGGCCGTCGGCGACCGCAGACGTGTTGCCGCTCGCATCGATCCGGCTCACCCGCCCAAGGCCGACCTCGCTCACCAACAGGCTGCCGTCTTCGGCCACCACCACACTGCACGGCTGTGACAGGCCGCTGGCAAGGGGCGAAGACTGCCCGTCGGCAGCGACCCGCAGCACCGAGCCGGTGCCAGCCTCGGCCACCACGATGCTGCCGCCTGCCTCACGGGCCAACCCATAGGGCTGGTCGAGTTTACGGATCGCGTAGCTGAAAGACAGAGCCTCGGGATTGTAACGGACCACGTCGCCGGTCATGGTGGTCAGCAGCAGCTCGCCCGGGGCACCGGCCGCCATGCCTCTGACAAAACCGGGAAAACTGTTGTCGAGCAGACCGCCCAGCCGACCCACCTGGCCGTCCGGCGAGAGCGTGGCCAGGCTCAGCCCATCGGCAATATACAGGCCGCCGTTCTCGGCGCACGCCAACCCCCACGGACCGACCAGGCCGCCCGGCACCACAACCCGCTCGGCATTGCTGCCGTCGGTCGCCACCTCAGACACCCCGCCGTCCACAAAATGCGACACAAACAGCCGGTCGTCCGAATGGATGGCGATATTGTCGATACCGGGCCGGACCGTGGCCAGGACGGTTTTCGCCCCGGTCTGGAGGTCGATGCGGACCACCTCGCCGCTGCCGGCCTGGGGAACGATGAGTTCTCCCCTGGAGTTGAATTTCACCGCCGGCGGGCCCTTGAGGCCCTCGGCGACTTTCTCCGTGTCACCCGTTTCAACATCCGTCCGCCACACCTCGCCAAGCGGCACCAGCGGATAGTACAGCTTGCCGTCGGGGCCGACCGCCAGGGCGTTCGGGCCGCGCTGATCGTCCACAATCACCCGCGGCGGACGCTCGTCATACGGGTACAGCTCAAGGATACGCCCGTGGCCGCGGAACTCATCGGCAAACAGGCGATCCTGGTGGCAGGTGATGCCGTTGACCGCCGGCAGCTTGTCGGCCAGGATGCTGACCTCGCCGGCCGGGGTACGCTGACACACCCGGGCGCTCATGACCTCGGTGACATACATCGTGCCGTGCGAGTCAAAAGCCACGTCGTCGGGCGCAACAATCGCCCCACCCAGGGGTGAGATCAGCTCGGGCGCGCCGGTCTCAATATCGAGCGCGGTCAGCTGGCTGCCAAACGCCTGGGTGACGTACAGCCGTCCGTCGGGACCGAACTGCATGCCGTTTGCGCCGTACAGCCCGCTGGGGGGCAGGCAGCGCGAAAGCTGCCAGCCTGAGGCTGCCTGGGGTTCCGCGTGCGTATCGGTTGGTGGTCATATCTGGCCTCCTTTGCTCAGTGTGTGGCGTGTCTGTAGCGGACACCGCCGGGGTTCTAGTCCGGTCTGGGAGCCGCAGGAAAGACCCGCTGCCAATCGTACACCCGCTCGTCGAACACCATGTCCCTGGGCGTCACCGGGCGGCTGAAGACCAGACCGTCCAGGGACGTGCAGCGGCTGAGTGCCACATAGGTCTGCCCGTGGGCAAACGCGCCACGGCCCAGATCGATTATGACCTTGTCGAAGGTCTGGCCCTGGCTCTTGTGAATGGTAATCGCCCAGGCCAGGCGGAGCGGATACTGGGTAAAGCTGCCGACTTCCTCTTCCTCAATGCGGTTCGTTTCCTGGTTGTAGCGGTAGCGGATGTTGTGCCAGGTCTCGGGTTCCAGTTCGTACACCGTCCCACCAATCTCGACCCGGACCTGGGTGGCGGTCAGGCTGCTGATCCGCCCGATGCTGCCGTTGACCCAGCGTTTGTAGGGATCGTTTCTGATCAGCATGACCTGGGCTCCGGGTTTCAGCTCCAGTAACTCTTCGGTCGGAAAGATGGATTCCTCAAACTGGCCGCTGACCTCGGCCGGGTAGGTGTGGGCGGGCTCGGCCAGGCGCTCCAAACAGGCCTGGTTCTTGCGCAGCGCAGCCTGGTTTGTGGCGGTCAGGGTAATGAAGGACGAGTCCTGGGACGGCTCGCCGCCCCGTCGTACCCTGGCGTTCAACACGGCCAACAGCTCGGCGTCTACATCGTTCTCACGAATTTTATTCAGCACATAGATGAACTCCTCATCGTGCTGGCGGTAGATCGTCGTCAGCTCGACCGAGCAGGGCTGAAGCTCCTCAAAAACCTGGGCGCAGAAAAAGTACGGTCCACCGTACTGCTGGTCAAAAAAGGTCTGCATGTCTCGCTCGCGGACAATCGGCGGCAGCTGGAACAGATCGCCGCACAGGATGACCTGGACCCCGCCAAACGGCGTCTGGACATTGTCGCGGTGGAGACGCAGGGCCGTATCAATCCCGGCCATCACGTCGGCCCGGACCATGGACACCTCGTCGATGATCAGGGTTTCCAGTTTCTGAAACAGCTTGGCGCTCCGGCGTCTGCGCAGCGCAGCCGGGTCGATCAGGGTCGGCGGAAAGCGAAAAAAGGAATGGATGGTCTGGCCCCCGACGTTGAGGGCAGCCACGCCGGTCGGCGCCAGAACGGCCGTGGCCCGGTCGGTCGTCTCGCGCAGGTAGTGCAGCAGGGTCGATTTTCCGGTGCCGGCCTTGCCGGTCAGGAACAGGCACGGGCAGTCGTGCTCGATCAGGTCGAGGGTGTGTCGGAACTCGGCGTTGAGATCAATCTGGTCCAGGTCCTGGCTGCGCTCTCCGACCGTGCGAAAGGCGGACGGGGCGCTGTGGTGCGGCGGCACAGTGGCGATACCTCCCTTGGCTGTCCTGGGCAGACTATACCAGAGTGAACACTGATGACCATCTCCAAGAAGAGGTGAGTAGGGGTGGGTTTGAAACCCGCCCCTACCTCCCCCCATCCCCCGGCTCTTGCAGGAACGCCCCAAGCCGCATAATTTCGGCCTGCATGGAAGTCGAACCGGATCTGTCCCAGACCTTTGACGTGCTGGTCATCGGCGGGGGAAATGCAGCCCTGTGCGCGGCCATGACTGCGGCCAGCAGCAAGGCCAGCGTCCTGCTGCTGGAGTGTGCGCCCGAGGCGTTTCGGGGCGGCGATAGCCGCCACACGCGTAACCTGCGCTATGTGCACGCGCGGGCCAACGCCTTCCTGACCGGGCCCTACGACGAGGACGAGTTCTGGGACGATCTGCTGCGGGTCACCGCCGGCAAGACCGACGAACACCTCGCCCGCCTGACCCTGCGCGAGTCCACCGACATCGGTGTCTGGATGGAGGCTCACGGCGGCCGCTTTCAGGCTCCCCTGCGCGGCACGCTGAACCTGTCGCGCACGAACGCCTTTTTCCTGGGCGGAGGCAAGGCTCTGCTGAACGCCTATTATCACACCGCCCAACAGCTCGGGGTGCGGATTGTCTACCGGGCCGAAGTGACCGATCTGATCATGCGCGACGGCCGCTGCTGCGGTGCGCTGGTCGGCTCGGGTGACGCGGCCCGGCAGGTCCACGCGCGGACGGTCGTGGTTGCCGCCGGCGGCTTCCAGGCCAACATCGCCTGGCTCAAAGAATATTGGGGTGCGGCGGCCGACAACTTCCTCATCCGTGGCACCCCGTATAACACCGGCACCCTGCTGCGGGTCCTGCTCGACAACGGGGCTCAGCCGGTGGGCGACCCGCGCCAGTGTCACGCCGTGGCGATTGACGCCCGGGCACCCAAGTTTGACGGCGGCATCGTTACCCGTCTGGACTGCGTGCCGTTCGGCATTGTGGTCAATAAGCAAGCCAAGCGCTTCTACGACGAGGGCGAGGACTTCTGGCCTAAGCGCTACGCCATCTGGGGCAGGATTGTGGCTCAACAGCCGGACCAGATCGCCTATGCGATTATTGACGCCAAGGCGCTGGGGAAATTCATGCCATCCGTGTTCCCGCCCATTGAAGCCGCCTCCGTCGCCGAACTGGCCGGCAAACTCGAATTGGACTCAGCCGTACTTGAACAGACTCTGGCCGCCTTCAACGCCGCCATCCGGCCCGGTCGCTTCGACCCCGCAGAGTTGGACGGATGCGCGACCCACGGCCTCGACCCGCCCAAGAGCCACTGGGCTGTACCGCTCGACACCCCGCCGTTCCTGGCCTATCCGCTCCGGCCGGGCATTACCTTTACCTATCTGGGCGTCGGCGTGAACGAACGCGCCCAGATTGTCATGCACGACGGGAAACCGACCCCCACTATGTATGCGGCCGGCGAGATCATGGCCGGCAATATTCTCGGCCAGGGCTATATGGCCGGTTTTGGCATGACCATCGGGACGGTTTTTGGTCGGATTGCCGGACGGGAGGCGGCCCGCCATGCCCTCAGCTGAACTCCTGAGCGAAGCCCAGCGGCTGATGACGATCTGCAATGCGTGCCGGTATTGCGAGGGGTATTGCGCGGTGTTTCCGGCCATGGAGCTGCGCACCAAGTTTGACGCCGAGGATACGGTCTACCTGGCCAATCTGTGTCACAACTGCCGGGGCTGCTACTACGCCTGCCAGTACGCGCCGCCGCACGAGTTCGGGGTCAATGTCCCCCAGACCCTGTCGGCCCTGCGGCTGGACAGCTATCGGGACTTTGCCTGGCCGCACGTCCTGGCCGGGCTGTTTCGACGCAACGGACTGGCGCTCGGCCTGATCAGCTTGGCCAGCCTCGGCCTCATCGTGGCGCTGGTGCTGGGCTGGCAGGACGCTTCGGTCGTCTTCTCGTCCCACACCGGCCCGGGCGCTTTTTACGAGGTGATTCCCTACCGGCTGATGGTGGTGCCGGCCCTGGTCCTGAGCGGCCTGATTGTGCTGGCCCTGGGCATCGGTCTGGCGCGGTTCTGGCGTGCCATCGGCGGCCGGTGGCGCGAGCTGGCCGACCTCCCGGCCCTGGCCCGGGGCGGCTGGGACGCCTTGCGGCTGACCTATCTGGGCGGCGGCGGTCACGGCTGCAACTACCCCGACGCAGGTTTCTCGCAGCACAGAAAATGGTTGCATCACCTCACCTTTTACGGGTTTGGGCTCGATCTTTTGGCGACCAGCACGGCCGCCGTCTATCACCACGTTTTTGCGTGGGAAGCGCCCTACCCGTACACCAGCCTGCCGGTCGTGCTGGGCACGGTCGGCGGGCTGGGGCTTTTGGTCGGCCCCGCCGGGTTGCTGTGGCTTAAGTGGCGCAGCGACCCGCTGCCGGCCGCAGAGAGCGTCTGGGGCATGGATGTCGGCTTCCTGGTCCTGCTGTTTCTGACCAGTCTGAGCGGTCTGGTCCTGCTGGCCGCGCGGGAGACCGCAGCCATGGGCAGCCTGCTGGTCATCCATCTGGGCTTTGTGGCCGGACTGTTCATCACCTTTCCGTACGGCAAGTTCGTCCACGCCGTGTATCGCTACGCGGCGCTGGTACGCTACGCCCAAGAAGGGAAAGAACATCCCGATTCCCTCCCAGGAACGGGCGCGGCATGACGGGTGAGCGGTCCTTCGACTTCGCTGACGCTACGCTCAGGACCAACGGCCTCCCCTCCGTTTGTCCTGAGCCTGTCCTGAGCAAAGCCGAAGGGCGTAAGGCGCAACGCGCCTGAAGTCGAAGGATGCGCGATATTCTCGACACGCGAGCGTGATTTCTGTAACGTTTTAGGCGGAAGAGAACTCCGATGCCGGAAATCGAAGCCAAATTTCTCGTTCAGGACCCACAGCACATCGGTCAGCTGCTGGCCGTGCTGCGGGAGCTGGGCTACGGGGTTGAACCGCACGCCAACCAGACCATTGTTGACCGCTATTTCGACACCCCCGACTGGACGATCTTTCGGGCCGGCTGGGGCTATCGTCTGCGCGACAGCAACGGTACGCAGACCCTGGCCCTCAAGGGGCTGGGTTTGCGCGACAGCGCTATTCAGGTCCGCGAAGAGATCGAACAGCGGCTGCTCGTCTCCCACAGCCGGCTGTCGGCGCTGCCCTCGGGTCCGGTCCAGGGCCGCCTGGCCGGCCTGCTCGGCACCAGGAAAGTCCGCGAGCTGTTCGTGGTCCGCAACCAGCGCAGCGTGTATATGCTGTCCGGCCCGGACGACCCGCCGACCACGGTGATTGAACTCGCCATCGACCAGGTCCAGATCAGCGGCGACACACACGCCAAGCTGGCGCCGGGCGTGCTGAACTTCGGCGAAATCGAACTCGAACTCAAACGCGGCTCCCAGGAACCGCTGGTGCAGCTGGCCGGCCTGCTGCCCAAAAAGGTCGATATCCTGCCCGCCCGGCTGAACAAGTTTCAGCGCGGCCTGCAAACCACCGGGCTCTCCGCCCCGACCGACACGACCACACCGCAACATCCCTTGGGCCCGACAGACCCCTTGATTCAGCTGGCGTATTATCATCTGGCGCAGCAAGCCCGGATATTGAGACTCCAGCAGCCCCGCGCCTGGGAGGGTCTGGAGCCCGAGGGCGTCCACCAGATGCGGGTGGCCATGCGGCATATCCGGGCCGCCCTGCGCGTCTTTCGAGAGGTGTTGCCGGCGCGCGCGGTCGCCGGTCTGAATGCCGAGTTTCGCTGGGCCGCGCGGGTGCTGGGCGAGGTCCGCGACCTCGATGTGTACCGCGAAAACCTCACGCACTATATGGAGGCTATTCCGGCCGACGATGCCGCCCACCTGGCCTTGTACGAACGCCACCTGGCCGAGGAGTGGCAGCACAGCCGGCGGCGGCTGATCAGGACCTTCAGCAGTCGGCGCTATATCCGGCTGATGGAACGCTTCGAGCGCTTTGTGCAGCGTGGCCCCTCGGCTGTGGCGCTGCGTCAATTTGGCGCGATACGTATCTGCGACGCGGCTGCCCCGGCCGTGGACCGCAACCTCAGACAGCTGCTCAAACGCGGCCGGGCTATCGAGGCCCACTCTCCGGCCGAATTGCTGCACGCCTTACGCATTCGGGGCAAGCGCCTGCGCTATCTGCTGGAGTTTCTGCGCGAGGTGTACAAAGCCTTCGGGGACCCGCTGAAGAAACCCATTGACGCGATCAAGCAGCTCCAGGACGTGCTGGGCAACCACCAGGACGCGTGTGTCGCCTCTGAGCGCCTGCGCGACTATGCCCAGGCCGTGCCGCTGCGCAAGACCGACCGGCGCTTATTGCTGGCCCTCGGGCAGCTGATTTCCAGTCAGGATCAACACGCCGCAGCCGAGCACCAGCGGTTCGGCAAGGTGTGGCGACGTTTTGAGAAAACGGTCTCACGCAAACGGCTGGCCGCCGTGCTCCAGGCCGGGGATAAGCCTTAAGCGGCTCCAATCCGTTCCATCAGCTGCTGCTTTTGCGTTGCCAAAGTTCACAGACAGCCCGCTTCTCCGCGGTATCCACTCCGAAGGCTCCGACTGTTTGCAAGCGGATCGTATTCGTCGGCACCAGCCACAGGACCAACGGATAGTCTTTCTCTACCCAGGCATCGCGTGCCACGGCAACGGCGTGCGCGCCCAGGATGGTCTTGCCGCCGCCGGTCGGCAGGCGCAGGCAGACATACGGCATGTTCGGCAGGTCTGTAAGCGGCGCGCTATACCGTCCGCCGTAGCGTCCGAGCCGGTTCGCATAGTCGGGTTCTGTGGTGATGGTCTCATAGGCGTTCTTCGGCCCGACCATGCGGGCTTCTTCAAAGAAGCGACGCAGCACAACCAGCGCGTCGGCCTGATATTGCTTGAGTTGCACAGTTCAGGCCCTCGCCTCAGGAGACTTCATACTTTCTTCGTGCTTCCCGCTTCTCGCAGAATAGCGTTTGCCGTATGGCGGCTCTTCAAGTTATGCGGGACCAGCAAGATCTTGCCGGTTGTCAGACTTTTCCACTTTTCATGTGAGCCTTTTGCGCTTTTCCAATACTCAAACCCAAGTGTTGAGATTTCTTTGGTGACTGTTCTGTAGAGATTGTCCACCAAATTATGCTACCGTTTTCCCGGTTTCCGGGCGCTGCCACACAATGGCCGGTATCAGTTCCTTGAGCGAATGCTCGGCAAGCTCAGAGGTGCTGCGATGGTTGACCATGATGAGTTCGGGCGCTACGTCCAACATAATCGCTTCAAACTCGTCCAGGGTGGCCGCCTCGATGTGCAAGCCCTCAATATCGCTTTGGGAGTAGAACACTTCTGCCTCAGCGTCCCACACGGCTTTCACTCGAAAGGTCTGCTGCATTCCTCTGCCCTCCTGTGGCGTCATGATCTGGTAATCAGGTACAAATTGTCCTGACGCTCGTCAACCAATCAGGTTCTTGCCTTCACCTCATACCGCATCTGCTTGAAGGTGATACCAGCCCGCTCCAAAGTCGTAGAAGCCAGCCGCGATTGTTCACCATACACCGTCGGCGGACCACTGAAACGCCCAGAGGTTCGCTCAATCTCCTCCCGAGTCCGGCTCTCCCGCCGACAGGTCGGGCGCTTCTTCCAGCAGCCGATACGGCACGTGGGAGGCGGTACGGAGGTCTTCGTCTCGGGTGAGCCAGTGAAGGGTCGGCATCAGTTCTCGCTCTCCTCAGGAACCTCTGACATGGCTTTATTGTATTCGGCAATCCACTTTTCGGCTTCTTCTTTGGTGTAGGCTCCGGTACAGGCGCCGCTGTTTTCTGGCAATTCATGGCTCACCGGCTTGCCAAGGTGCGGCTTCAGCTTCTCTCGCAACTCTTCCACCTTTTTATCGGACAAACAGCAATCATTGAGAAAATTGAGGTCTTCCTGCCTCAGCCCGCCTGCAAAGGTCACTCCGGTTAGGTGGGTTGTCTTTCCAGTCTGCGCTCTCATGGCCCTTGTAATCATGCGCTTTTCACGTCGTGATGGAAGAAGCTCTTGTTGTCTGATGGTATTATTGACTCCTTGCAGTTGTACCCCTCTCAAATCAGCTCCTTGCAGTTGTGCCCCGGTCAGAAAAGAACACTGGAGCCGTGCCCTTCTCAAATTAGCCCCTTGCAGCTGTGCCTCGCAGCAACGTCTCGCTCAGGTCCGCCCCTTGCAAGTGCGCTCCCCTCGGGTTCGCCCCGTTCAGCCGGCTTCTTCGAAGATTAACATGTACGCTTCCGTCTCCCTTCCCTGCTCGCGGTAGAGCAGCGAGAGATGATGGATTGCGTCTATGTGATGCGGGCATTCCGCTACGATGGACCGGAGCATCTTTTCCGCGACTTCATCGTGCCCCTTCTCCCACATATCCAAGGCTTGATCGAACTTTTCCAGGATCTCAAGAGTGAAGGTCGAATCCTCCTCGAAACCCCAGTTGTTTTTTCCCATCTCCACCAGTTTCATGGTGTTCTTCCTCCAGGACACACGGGCGATAGCCCTGTTCGAGACTGCCAGCGTGATGCTCGGCAGCAATGGCGAGGGCTCTTCACTGCAAGCTCGTGTCAATCTATCTCACGTGTTCGCCACAAGCTGCCGAGTCTGTTAGTCGAGACCTTCAATGGCGTTCTGAATGGCGGCAACTTCGCGTTCCTCAAAATATTCCTCCCCGCTTTCTTGAAACGTCAAGGCATGGATGAATAGCCCAGCGCAGCGTAAGCCGACAGCCTCCAAGGCCGGCGATGAGATCAGGCGCTGGCGGGTCACACCGACTGGATCACGGTAGGAACATACCGCGCGGAAAGGGTACAAGAAACAGCTGACTCCTGGTATGCTGAGGACCAGATGACTGACACGCCACAGACACGCCCGACCGTGGTTCGCACGAGCCGGGGCTTTTACACTCTACGCTCTCCTGGATTACCTGCACGCTGAGTGGCCGCCGAAATTGATCCAGGCCTGGTTCAGCTTGACCGATACCCAAATGGAAGAGGTTCTTTCCTATATCGCGGCCCACCACGATGAGGTCGAACGAGAATATCGTCAGGTCGTGCGGCAGGCTGAGGAAACCCGGCGTTACTGGGACGAGCGGAACCGGGGTCGCCTTGCTCGGCGTCCTTCAGCACCACTGACGCCAGACCAAGCGGCTCTCCAGGCGAAGTTGCAAGCGTGGAAAGACAAAGTCGAGCGAGCGTAATCACGCTGCTCGCTGATCACAACATCGAAGGTCAAGCACTCCTGCTGTGGGGAACTCTGGGAGCGGCCGGCTGGCTGGAGTTAGTGCCGTTGCGATTCGCGCGTTTTGCCGAGGTCGGATTGTCCTATGACAGTAGCGACCGTACCGTCTGGCGATTCGCCCAAGAGAACCGGATGCTTTTGCTGACGGATAACCGCAACATGATCGGACCGGACTCTTTAGAGCAGACCATCCGTAACGAGAACCGGGGGGACTCACTCCCCGTCATTACTCTGAGCCGTGCCAACCGTATGGTTGAACAGGTATATCGGGAGCGATGTGCAATGCGCGTGCTCGACATTATTCTGGAGCTTGATAATTACCTGGGCACTGGACGAGTTTTTATTCCATAACACCTTCGCACTAACGCTCAGCGCGCAAAAACGCCCGAATCTTGTCCCGTATCTGCCGGTCATTGAAGATCTGCGAGTGGATGGCCTGACTGGCGTGCTCCTCCACCCGCAGCGCCTGTTTGAAGGCCGGGGGCAGTTGGGCGGATTCGGTCGTCAGCGTCCGATCCCCGTCGCTGCACAAAGCCCCGTAGCGCTGGCCGGGCAGAGAGGTTTCAAACTCGCGGCGCTCGAAGATCACCCGGGCCGGGGCGTGCATATCGCGCTCCAGCAACACGGCCCGGCTCAGCGTCGCGTGCGAGCGGGCAAAGGCGTACAGCAGACGCAGAGGCCGCTCGGGGGGGCGGCTCAGCGGCTGGTGCAGCCGGTCGTACAGCAGCTTGCCCCGGCGTAATGACCGGCTGATAAACGCCAGCCGCCTTTTGGCTAGATCCGCCGACACCGTCCCGGCCGTGCTCAGCAAGCCCCAGGCGTAGCGCTGCCACAGGCCAGGCTCAAAAAACGTGTGGGGCAGCGGGCGGAGGCGGTGGTCGAGCAAGACCGGGCGATAGGTCGGCAGCATGGTATAGCCGGTCGTAAACGTGCTGAACGCGTGGGGGTTGATGAGGCTGGTGTTCAGCCCGAATTTTACGCCGTGTTTCATGTTCCGAAACGCGGTCATCGAGCCCTGGAAGGGAGCGGTCGCCATGAC
>JAGWBB010000097.1:13214-13564 GCA_021296095.1 Desulfurellaceae bacterium
CGTCCAGAAAATCGCGGTACACGTCAAGCGCATACACGCCGGGGATGACCGGCACCCGGTCCAGCACCGGCCCGGGCACCAGCTCTTGCGCCCCGCTCACGCCAAAACCGGGCCGAGCTGCGGTCTGGGAGCCAAAGACGGCTTGACGGGCGGAAATCCAGACCAGCCTGCCGTCGGCTTTTCGGACCAGGCGGGTGCCATAAAAGCCGGGGAGAAAGATCAGGTGGGTCATGGGCGTGCGACGAAGAGGAAACGTCTCGTCCTTACGGTTGATACGTTTCCTCTTTCGATCCTAGCCCAATTTACGATTCCGTATAGCCCTTCGACTTCAGGCGCGCTGCGCCTTACGC
>JAGWBB010000097.1:13857-15841 GCA_021296095.1 Desulfurellaceae bacterium
GTCAAGCGGACGCTGGGCTGGGAACTCAGAACGGCTGGGCGGGTCGTGCTGGCCGGGCTGCTGCCGTTCGGACCGTTTGTGATTGACGGCTGGTTACGCACAAAAGATATCGCTGATGACTGATCCCCACGCAAATAGAGATCACCGATATCTTTTCAGGATATACAGGAGGGAAGATCATGACGACACATCAAAGAGTCGCGCTGGTGACGGGAGCCGGAACGGGTATCGGCAAACACCTGACGCTCGCCTTGTTGCAGGAGGGCTATGCGGTCGTGCTGGCCGGCCGTCGGGCCGAGCTGTTGGAGCAGACCGTGGCCGAAGCCGGAGCTGCGGGGGAAAAGAGGAAACGTGTCAACCGTTTTGATGCGGAGGGACGACACGTTTCCTCTTCGCGGACCCTGGTCGTGCCGACCGATGTGGGCGACCCGGCTGCGGTACGTGCGCTGTTCGCCAAAACGCGCGAGACGTTCGGCCGGCTGGATCTGCTGTTCAACAATGCGGGCAGCGGTGCGCCGCCGATTCCCCTCGAAGACCTGTCCTACGAGCAGTGGCAGAGCGTGGTCGATGTGAATCTGACCGGTGCCTTTCTGTGTACCCAGGAGGCGTTCAAGATCATGAAGGATCAGGACCCGCGCGGGGGACGGATTATCAATAACGGCTCGATCTCGGCCCATGTACCGCGTCCCAACTCGGCGCCCTACACCGCCACCAAGCACGCCATGACGGGCCTGACCAAATCGACCGCCCTCGACGGGCGTAAATACGATATTGCCTGCGGCCAGATTGACATCGGGAATGCCGAGACGGAGATGACGGCCAGAATGAAGCAGGGCGTGCCGCAGGCCAACGGCACAATTGCGGCCGAGCCGACCATGGACGTGGCAAATGTGTCCCGCGCGGTCGTGTATATGGCCGGCCTGCCCCTTGACGCCAACGTCCAGTTCATGACGGTGATGGCGACAAAGATGCCGTATGTGGGTAGAGGCTAGAAGAAAACGCTGGATGCTGAAAAGGAACGGACGTATGTCTAGCAGCGAGCTGTGTTTTTTGACCGCGACCGAATTAGCCGGCCGACTCCGTCGCCGAGAGGTGTCGTGCCAGGAGGCGCTTGAGGCGCATCTCAGGCAGATCGAGCGGATCAACCCGCAGGTCAACGCGATCGTCACCCTGATTGCCGAACAGGCGCTCGACCAGGCCCGTCGGGCGGATGAGACTCGGCCTGCCGACATGGGGCCGTTGTACGGTCTGCCCATCGCCCATAAGGATCTGGTTCTGACGCTCGCCCATTTTTGCCGATTTTGTCCCCGACCAGGATGAGATCATCGTTGAACGCATGCGTCAGGCCGGGGCGATTACCATTGGCAAGACCAATGCGCCCGAGTTCGGGGCGGGCTCACAGACCTATAACACGGTGTTTGGGGCGACGCGTAACCCGTATGACCTGAGCAAAACCTGCGGCGGCAGCAGCGGCGGGGCGGCCGTGTCCCTGGCCAGCGGCATGCTGCCGCTGGCGGACGGCAGCGATCTGGGCGGCTCGCTGCGCAATCCGGCCAGTTTCTGCAATGTGGTTGGCCTGCGCCCGTCTCCGGGCCGGGTGCCGACCTGGCCGCACCGGGTCGCCTGGTTTCCGTTTGCGGTTGAGGGACCGATGGCCCGAACGGTGCAGGATGCGGCCCTGTTGCTGAGCGTCTTGGCCGGACCCGACCCGCGGACGCCGCAGGCAGTCAATGAACCGGGCAGCCTGTTCAGCCAGGACCTGGAACGCTCTTTTGCGGGAACGCGCATCGCCTGGAGCCCGACCCTGGGTGGTCTGCCGGTCGATCCGCAGGTGACCGCAGTGCTGGAGTCGCAGCGGGCGGTCTTTGAACAGCTGGGCTGCGTTATCGAGGAAGCCACACCGGATTTTCACGACGCGGACGAAATCTTTCGGGTCTGGCGGGCGTGGTATTTTGAGCTGGCCCTGGGCGAGCTGCTGACCGAG
>JAGWBB010000097.1:16150-16484 GCA_021296095.1 Desulfurellaceae bacterium
CGCTATCAGGACGATCTGGACCTGCTGCGCTTTGCCCACGCCTTTGAGCAGGCGACCCAGGTGTGGAAGCGGCGGCCGGCGCCCCAAGAGATCGCCGATAACTGATCCCCACGACACAGCTTTGGGTCATGAGCTGTGACGCAGCAACCACGACTGAAACACCGGGTGCGGACACCATGACACAAGCTTACGATCCGTATTACCGAGATTTTCCGTCGAATCTCCTGCCCGCCCGCACACCTTTCACCCGAGCCGGACAGGGCGATGCGGGCCAGGTCTTTGTCTATATGACGCGCAAGTGGGTACGCTGGAGTATGGTGCTGGACAGAACCCG
>JAGWBB010000097.1:16495-16991 GCA_021296095.1 Desulfurellaceae bacterium
TATTCCGCCCGGCTTCTCCCAGTTCTGGCTGCTGGAGAAGCGCTACAGCACGACCAGACCGGGTGGCCGGGCGCGGACCAGACCGTCGCTCGATAACTATCCGTTCGACCGCTTTACGCCTCCGGTCGAGACCGAGCGACCTGTAACGGGGAACGATGATGACCACTTTATCGAGAAGAGATCATCGTTCCCCGTTCTGGAGGAGAAACTGCTGATCGTCCTGCGCGAGCCGCCCCAGCGGCCCGACGGCAAGGGCGACGTGCTGTCCTACCACCTGCGCGAGGCCGAAGCGCTGCGTGCGGCCGAGGCGTATACGCGCCGGTCTCAGCGCCGGGCAGTCGTCGCGCTGTTGCTGTGGGATGAGTTCTGGTTTTAGAAGGAAGCGGCATCATTGTCCTTGCAGCCGGGTCACACTACTCCGGACTTCGCGGCAAAAGATTGCCGCCTGTTCCTTTCTGCCCATCTTCTCCAAGCCCTCGGCAAAGCGGCCGCACAG
>JAGWBB010000097.1:17006-20165 GCA_021296095.1 Desulfurellaceae bacterium
TATTGAGGTGCTCAAACGCATCGCCTAGATAGACATACGCATAGGCATAGTCGGGGACTAAGTCCACCGTGTGTTGCCACGCTTGCGCTGCTCCCGACCAGTCGCCTTCGGTAGCCAGGAGGTGACCCAGGCGGTTATGCACATAGGGTGCGGAAGGCACCAGCCGGAGCGCGGCGTGATACGCTTCCAGAGCGCCCGGTGTATCTCCCGCCACCTCCAGCGCTCTGGCCAGCTGCACGTATGTCGTCGCATTATCCGGCTCCAGCCTCAGCGCTTCCCGGAATGCTGCAATCGCTTTGGTCTGCTCACCGCGGTCTCGCCACGCAACGCCGAGCTGATGATGCGCCCTGGCTGCCTGAGGCGCTAAACGAATCGTTTTCTGCCACTCGGCAATCGCCTCATTCACCTGGCCCTGGTCGTACAAGCGCTGTCCGCGTTCCATATGCGCCCGTGCCTCTGGCGGTACAGATGCTGGCGGCAGCGCGTCCTTCAGCACCGGGGCAGGCGCACCAGATGGTGGAGGCGAAGACGGCTGAGGAGTCGCGCGAGCGACACGCGTCGTGTTTGCCAGCGAAAAGAGCACCCGTGCCTGCTCCGGCGCAGTTCCCTCACCCGGCTCTCCTTCTGCTTCACCGAGCACGGCCGTAACCAGACTCTCCTGCTGTTCCACGACAAAAGGCGGCGTATCCGTGCCTGTCAAATCAAGGACGAAGCGCGTGGAATCTGGATGCGAACCAACCCGCACCTGCCGCACCAGCGCGTCGTCCACGTCATAGATCGCCCCTGGGCGCTGTTCAACCGCTCCGCTGACATCAACGATCAGCCGCACGGGCGACGACAGGACAAAAGACTTGAGGGAATCGGGGGGATGAGAGAAACGCAGAGAGACGATGCGCTGTCCGCCCTGAACCGCAAACCGCATTTCGTGCAGCCTCAGCGCAGTGGTTTGGGACCGCGCTTCGGGTGCGCCTCCTATCCATACGCCGATGAGCAGTATGCAGATCCAGGCTTTGACCATAGCGGCAGCTCACGGGGACAGCACAGTATATACAACAAGAAGGAGGTCGGGAGTAGCCACAGCCAGCTGGTTTGGTCTGGGCTGCGTCACCAACAGCCCCAAGCGCCGGCGATTCGTGCGGCGTGGTCGAGTTCAATCAAGACGCCCTGCCGTGAGATGGTCGAGGCCGGGGCGGTCGCAAGGCTGGTTTTTCCAACGCCACCCTTGCCAATCGGGAATGCGGCCGGCGTGCCAACAGGCCGGCCGTGCCGCCTCACCCGTCTGGTGCGGCCTACCAGCGGACGATGGACGTTCCCCAGGTCAGTCCCCCGCCGCAGCCGCACAGGGCCAGAATATCGTTGGGGCGCACCCGACCGGCCCGGACGGCCTCGTCGAGCGCAATCGGGATGGAGGCGGCCGAAGTATTGCCGTAGTTCTGGACGTTGCAGTACACCTGGTCCATCGCCATATGGAGCCGCTCGGCAACGGCGCGGATGATACGCAGATTGGCCTGATGCGGAACCATCAGGCTCACGTCCGCGGGCGCCAGGCCGGCCTTGTCGAGCGCTTTGCGGGTCACCTCCGATAAGGCCCGGACGGCGACCTTGAACAGCTCGGGTCCCTTCATCTGAATGCCCCACTCCTTGGGGTGCGAGCCTTCCTGGTCAACCGTCTGTCTATGGTCGGAGCGCACGTGCAGCAGCTGCCACAGCGCGCCGCTCGATTCCACCACCGTGCTGAGCAGACCGCGGTCGTCGGACCGGGCATTCTGGGTATCCAGGACAACCGCCCCCGCCCCGTCGCCAAACAGGACACACGTCGAGCGATCTTCCCAGTTGACCATGGTGCTGAGCGTATCGGCGCCGACCAGCAGCAGCCGGTCGTAGTCGCCGCTTTTGATATAGCTGTGGGCGACCGACATGCCGTACACAAAGCCGGCACACGCCGCATTCACGTCAAAGGCCGGGATATTGTCGAGCCCCAGGCGGGCCTGGAGCAAACACGCGGTTGAGGGAAAGGCATAGTTGCCGGAGACGGTGGCGACCACAATCGCCTGCAACTGCTCGGCCCGTATGCCCGAGGCGTCCAGGGCGCGCAGGCTGGCCTCGTGCATCAGGTCGAGGATGTCCTCGTCCTGGGTCACCACATGCCGCTGGTGGATGCCGGTCCGGCTGACGATCCAGTCATGGCTCGTGTCAACGCGTTCTTCCAGGTCGGCATTCGTCAGACAGGTCTTGGGAACGGAGGATCCGGTGCCGATGATACGAGCGCCCATGCGCAATCCCTTTCTGTCTCCTGACCCGAAAGGCGAACGACGATGACATCAAGAAGAGAACATCGTTCACTTATTACTCCGTCCATTTGCGGAACGCGAGGGTCGCATTGGTGCCGCCAAAGCCGAACGAATTGGACAGCACTGCCCGAATCGGCGCTTTTCTCGGAGTGTTGGGGACGTAATCAAGGTCGCAGTCTGGATCAGGTTCTTCGTAGTTAATGGTCGGCGGCAGGGTGGCCCGGTCGAGAACCAGGGCGGCATATACCGCCTCGACCCCTCCGGCGGCACCGAGCATATGACCGGTCATGGATTTGGTGGAACTGACGGCCAGCCGTCCGGCATGCTCGCCAAACACCCGTTTGATGGCCTGGGTCTCGGTTGCGTCGTTGTACGGCGTCGACGTGCCGTGGGCATTGATATAGTCGATCTCGGTCGGATGAATGTTCCCGCTGCGCAGCGCCTGCTGCATGCAGCGGACCGCGCCTTCGCCCTCAGGCGAGGGCGCAGTCATGTGGTGGGCGTCACAGTTGGCGCCATAACCGACCACCTCGGCGTAGATTTTCGCCCCGCGACGACGCGCGCATTCCAGCTCTTCCATCACCACCATGCCGGCCCCTTCGGCCATGACAAAGCCGTCGCGGCCCTTATCAAACGGGCGGCTGGCTTTGTGGGGTTCGTCGTTGTGGGTCGAGACCGCCTTCATGGCGATAAAACCGCCCAGCCCCATGGGGGTCAGCGCGGCTTCCGCCCCGCCGGCAATCACCGCCTGTTGTTCGCCGAGGCGGATCAGCCGAAACGCCTCGCCGATAGCGTGCGACCCGGACGAGCAGGCGCTGGTCGGGGTATAATTCACGCCCTTGGCGCCGTAGCGAATGGCGATCTGACC
>JAGWBB010000097.1:20341-28574 GCA_021296095.1 Desulfurellaceae bacterium
TAGGCGTACTGGATAAAGGGGTCCATCTTCTTGATTTCCCGTTTCTCGATGAACTCCTCAGGCACGAAATCCTTGACCTCTCCACCAATCCGGGTGGGAAAGTCGGAGACGTCGAAGCGGGAGATCGGACCGATACCGGAGCGGCCTTCGAGCAGCCCGATCCAGTTTTTCTCAACCCCCGTACCGAGCGGCGTGACCAAACCCAACCCAGTAATGACGACGCGTTTCATAGTCCCCCTGCCTTTATCCGTGTCCACAAGGAATTCGGGCATCTTAGAGGGTCTATTTCCGGGCTGTCAACCGGGCGGCTGCCCGCCGACCTCACGCCGCGGGCTCAGGTCCGTTGACAAGCCCCCGAAAAATCCTCTAGCATAACAGGGTTATGCGTAGGGCTATTCGAGTGTCGGTATGGGTGTGTGCCCTCGTCTGTCTGGCGGGTTGTTCGGCGGTGGTCAAACGCCCGTCGGCCAAAGAGTATTTCGATACGGCAGAAAAAGCCTACCAGGACGAGGACTATAATATCGCCACGGACAACTTTCGCGATCTGCTCGACCAGTACCCGCTCAACCCGTATGCCGAGGAATCCCAGCTCAAAATCGCCTACGCCTACTATCTCGACGAGGAGTACAGCGACGGGATCGCCGCCTTCAGCGACTTTGAGCGCGCCTACCCGACCAGCCCCCACCTGCCGTTCGTCGAATACTATCGGGGCATGTCCTACCTGGAACAGATGCGCTCGCCCGACCGGGATCAGGCCGTGACCCAAAATGCCTACGACCACTTCCAGATTGTACTGGAGCGCTATCCCGACAGCAGCTTCGGCATCCTGGCCGAGGAAAAGAGCCGCGAGTGCCGCGAATCGCTGGCGGCGAGCATCCTCGGCATCAGCGATCAGTATCGGAAGATCGGGCATTTGTTTGCTGCCAGGGTTCGCCTGCGGTCGCTGGTCGAGCAGTATCCTGAAACCGAGGCCAGCACCAATGCCCTGGCCGAGCTCGAAGAAGTCCTGACCCGGGAAGGGGAGTCGGAACTGGCCGCTCTGGCGGGCAAAGCCCACACTTTTCGGGCCAGCACCCCCCCCTCTGCCGAGCAAATCAGGCAGCTGGAACACATTGGCTCTGTGGCCGAAGAAGTCGCCCTGCCGGAAGATGGGCAAGAAGCCGTTTCGCCCGGCGCCGCCAACGGAAGCCTGGCCGGTCTGCCCGAGCCCAGCCTCGATCCGCTGCTGCTGCTGGTCACCGAACTGCGCAAAGACGAGGCCAAAATTCGGGCTGAAGCCCTGGAAGACCGGCGCAAGGAATTGCAGCTGATTGAAGAAGCCCGCGAAAAATACATGAAAGAGGCCGAAGAACGCCGTTTGGCCGGGCTTGAGGAAGAAAAACCGGCGCGGGGCATACGCCGCTTCCTGCCCTGGGCTTCCGGGCCGACCGACACGCAGGAAGAGGAGGAAGACTACGAGGAAGAGCTGGATCCGATGTTGAGGATACGGGAGTGGATGCCGGAATGGATACCACTCTGACGGATACCGGCGCTGACCGCTCCGCATGCCAGACATCAGCAATCCGTGCCGGGTCGGTGCTTGTCGTCGGGGTCGGCGGGCTGGGCTGTCCGGCGGCCCTGGCCCTGGCCCTGGCCGGGGTTGGCACAATCGGCCTGATTGACCCAGACCTGGTTGATGTGTCGAACCTGCAACGTCAGATCCTGCACACAACACCCGACCTGGGACAGGCCAAGGTCGAATCGGCCCGGCACAAGCTGTCCCGCCTGCGGCCGGCCAGCCGGGTCACGGCCTATCCCGAGCGGCTCAGCCCGCACAACCTGAGCGCGGTTTTCCGGGACTACGACTTCGTGATTGACGCCACCGACGGGACGGCCACGAAATTTATGATCAATGACGCCGCGGTTCTGCTCGGCAAGCCGTTCTCATACGCCGGGATTGTCCAGTTTCAGGGCCAAACCCTGACCGTGCTGCCGAGAAAAACCACCTGCCTGCGGTGCCTCTTTCCCGTGCCGCCGTCTCCGGACGAGATTCCGAGCTGCCAGGAGGCCGGTGTGCTGGGCAGTGCAGCCGGCAGCCTGGGCCTGATTCAGGCGACCGAGGCGGTCAAATATCTAAGCGGCGATCCACAGCTACTGACCGACCGCCTGCTGACCTACGATGCCCAGCTTCCGCGCTGGCGCGAGGTTCGGCTGAAACCCAATCCGCGCTGCCCGGTGTGCGGCTCCCAGCCCAGCATCACCAGCCTGCGACCCGAACGCTACGAAGAAGACGGACTGTGCCAGGTCGGATGAGGCATGTCCTGCAAAGGTGAACGCTGAGCGCTTCATGGAGCGCTCAGCAGCGTTCGTCCGATTTTGCCAAGGATACGTATGAACACTGTTACCGGTTTACGCTGTCGTGAGTGCGGCCAGGACTATCCTGTCGCCCCCGTCCATGTGTGCGAGCTGTGTTTTGGGCCGCTCGAAGTCCAGTATGACTATGGCCTCATCCGTCGCAGCCTGTCGCGTCAGACCATTGCCGCGCGACCGTCCTCACTGTGGCGCTACCACGAACTGCTGCCGCTCAGCCGGCCACCGACAATCGGCCTCTACAGCGGCTGTACCCCGCTGGTCAAAGCCGACCGGCTGGCCGCCGTGCTCGGCGTGGATGAGCTGTATGTCAAGGATGATTCGGTCAATCATCCGACGTTTTCGTACAAAGACCGGGTGGTCTCGGTCGCCATGTCCCAAGCCCTGGAGTTTGGCTTTGAGACGGTGTCGTGCGCCTCAACCGGCAATCTGGCCAACGCGGTCTCGGCCCACGCGGCTCGGGCCGGGCTGCGCTGCTGGATTTTTATCCCGGCCGACCTGGAACAGGGCAAGGTCATAGGTTCAACGATCTATGGTCCACGGGCAATTGCCATCCACGGCAACTACGACGATGTCAACCGGCTGTGCAGCGAGATTGCCGATAAGTACGGCTGGGCGTTCGTGAACATCAACATCCGGCCGTATTACACCGAAGGCGCCAAAACCTACGGCTTTGAAATTGCGGAACAGCTTGGCTGGCGTCTGCCCCAGCACGTTGTCGTGCCAACCGCCGGCGGTACGATTCTACCCAAGGTGGCCCAGGCGTTTGAGGAACTCCAGACCGTCGGGCTGATCGAAGACGGGCCAAGGCCCAGGATTTACACCGCCCAGGCTGCGGGGAGCGCGCCGGTGGTCACGGCCCTGCACAAGGGCACCGACCAGATCGATCCGGTCAAGCCCAACACGATCGCCAAGTCGATCGCCATCGGCAACCCGGCTGACGGCTATTACGTCTTGCAGGCGATCCGCGAATCGGGCGGCTGGGGCGAAGCGGCGACGGACGAGGAAATCGTGGCCGGGATTCAGCTGCTGGCCCGCACCGAGGGCATTTTTACCGAGCCGGCCGGCGGCACGACCGTGGCGGTGACCAAAAAGCTGATTGAGCAGGGGCGTATTCCGCGCAACGAATCAATAGTGATCTGTATTACCGGCAACGGCTACAAGACAATTGAGGCGGTCGTCGGCCGGTCGGCCGAGCCGCAGACCATCAACGCCCGCCTGGCCGAATTCGATAGGCTGTACCAGACAGGCGGACGCTGATCGCCACTTGGTGACCGTTGAGCTTTTGACCCCAGGCCGTCGGTCAGGCCGGAGGAAAAGTTCGCGCGACGGAATTGCATTCATCATCGAAAACCGTCACAGTAGGGAAATCTTGCTTGCAGGAGGTGTCTGGTATGAGTGTCCAGGTGCGGATACCAACCCCCCTTCGTCGTTTCACCGGTGGCGCCGAAGAAGTCAGCGCAGAGGGCGCAACGATCTCGGCCCTGGTCAACGATATCGAACACAACCATCCGGGAATCAAAGAGCGTATCTGTGACGAGCAGGGGAATATTCGCCGCTTTGTGAATATCTTTGTGAACGGCGACGATATCCGTTTTTCAGACAATCTTGAAACCGTCCTCAAAGATGGAGACGAGGTCTCCATCGTCCCGGCAATCGCCGGCGGAAAATGTGGTTCAGCCTGAGCCACACAACCACCGTGAAGAGCGGACCGGCCTCACCGGTCTGCCGTAGAGGGCATGCAGACGCTGCTCGAAGGATCCCTGCTCTGATCATACCCGCTGCCACAGCCTCTGCGTCGGCCCGCTCCCGGCTATAGTCCCCTGTTCCCATGCTGTCCGAAGCCCAAATCGAACGCTACAGCCGCCAAATCATCCTGCCCCAGCTCGGCGGCAAAGGCCAAGAAACCCTGCTACGGGCCAGAGTGCTGGTCAACGGCGGTGTCCTCCAGACCACGACTCTGCTCTACCTGGCCGCTGCCGGAGTCGGCACCATTGGGCTCCGTAGCCGCGAGCGACCGGCGGTCTTTTCGGCCTTGGCCGGCAAGATGGACGATGATGACCACCTCATCAACAAGAAGAGAGCATCGTCCACCTTGGATGAACCGGGTGACCCGGTCGTGGCTACGCTTGGGCGTTTGAACCCGGACTGTCGCGTCGTGCGGCATGGCATGGACGGGTCGGCGGCGGGGCTGATCGCCGCCTACGACTTGGTGGTCTCCGAGCCCGGTCCGCTGGTGGACCATTGCGGCAGGCTCGGCCAGCCCGTGTGTTGCAGCTGGGGCCAGACCTCATACCGCCACCTGTTCGTGTGTCGGGGCGGTCCAGACCAGGCCTGCTGGGCGTGCCTGCCAGCCGAGCAAAAACGAACCACCCCGGGGCATGAGGAAACAGCCTTTGGGCGGCTGGCCGACCTGTTTTGGGGCGCTTTCCAGGCCACCGAGGCCCTGAAATGCGTAATCGGCCTCGGTCCCTCTTCACCCAGCCGGGTGTTTAGGTGTCAGTTTCCGCAGCTCCAATTCAGCGACCGGCCGGTCGAGCAAGATCCCGACTGCGGGGTGTGCGGCCGGGCAGGCGGCAGGGATGGCTGATTGCGCATCTCCCCCCAGCCATGGGACAATAGGCACGATGCAAACAGAGGACACACAGGCTCGGAGTCTGACCCATTTGCGGACGCTTGAGGCGGAGAGCATCCATATCATCCGGGAAGTGGTCGCCGAGTTTGAGAACCCGGTCATGCTGTACTCGATCGGCAAGGACTCGGCCGTCATGCTCCACCTGGCCCGCAAGGCCTTTTATCCGGCCAAGCCCCCATTTCCGCTTCTGCACGTCGACACGACCTGGAAGTTCCGCGACATGATCGCCTTCCGCGAATCCTACGTGCGGCAAGAGTTGGGCTTGGAGTTGATCGTCTACATCAACGAAGAGGGCCGCCGAGCCGGGATCAATCCGTTCACCCACGGCTCGAAAAAACACACCGATATCATGAAGACCGAGGCGCTCAAGCAGGCGCTTGACCACTACCGTTTTGACGCTGCCTTTGGCGGCGCCCGCCGCGATGAAGAAAAGTCGCGGGCCAAAGAGCGGGTCTATTCGTTTCGGGACCGCAGGCACCGCTGGGACCCCAAAAACCAGCGACCCGAGCTGTGGAACATCTATAACGCCACCGTTGACAAGGGCGAAAGCATCCGAGTCTTTCCCCTGTCAAACTGGACCGAGCTCGACGTGTGGCAGTACGTCTACCTCGAGAACATCCCGATTGTCCCGCTGTACTATGCCAAGGAGCGGCCGGTCGTGGACCGGGACGGGGTGTGGATCATGGTTGACGACGAGCGGATGCCGCTGCGGCCGGGGGAAAACCCCCAGTTGAAGATGGTCCGCTTCCGCACTCTGGGCTGCTATCCGCTGACCGGTGCGGTTGAATCGCAGGCCGACACCCTGCCGCTGATCATTCAAGAGATGCTGCTGACCAAGCACTCGGAGCGCCAGGGCCGGATTATCGACTTCGACCAGGCGGGTTCGATGGAAGAGAAGAAAAAAGAGGGCTATTTCTAGTCTGGAAGCCGCCGACCATGTCGCACCAATCCGATCTGATCGCCACCGATATCGAGGCCTATCTGGCCCAACACGAACGCAAAGACATGCTGCGCTTCCTGACCTGCGGCAGCGTGGATGACGGCAAGAGCACCCTGATCGGCCGCCTGCTGTACGACTCCAAGCTGATCTATGAAGATCAGCTCGACGCGATTAAAAAAGACTCGCAGCGCTACGGGACGACCGATTCGGAATTTGACCCCGCGCTGTTGACCGACGGGCTCAAGGCCGAGCGCGAGCAGGGCATCACCATTGACGTTGCCTACCGCTATTTTTCGACTGCCCGACGGAAATTCATTATCGCCGACACACCCGGCCACGAGCAGTACACACGCAATATGGCGACCGGGGCCTCGACCTGCGACCTGGCCATTATTCTGATTGATGCACGCCACGGCGTGCTGACCCAGACCCGCCGCCACAGTTTCATCGCCGCGCTGCTCGGCATCAAGCACATCATTGTGGCGGTCAATAAGATGGACTTGGTCGGCTATAGCCAGGAGGTGTTCGACGCCATCGTGGCCGACTACGCGGCCTTTGCCGCCCGGCTGGAACTGGGCGATATCCGCTTTCTGCCCCTGTCCGCCCTGCGGGGCGATAATGTGGTCACCAAAAGCGAGGCCATGCCGTGGTATCAGGGCGCACCCCTGATGTATCTGCTGGAACACGTGCATATTGCCTCAGACCTGAATCTGATCGACTTTCGACTGCCGGTCCAGTACGTCAACCGCCCGGACGCGAATTTTCGCGGCTATTGCGGCACGATTGCGGCCGGGATCGTGCGGCCGGGCGACGAAGTCATGGTCCTGCCGTCGCATAAAACGAGCCGGATCAGATCCATCCTCACCTTCGAGGGCGAACTCGACGAGGCCAGCTCACCGCTGGCCGTGACCCTGACCCTGGAGGACGAAATCGATATCAGCCGGGGCGATCTCCTGGTCCACCCGAATAACCGGCCGCTGGAGGCGCACAGCTTCGAGGCCATGGTGGTGTGGATGGCCGAAGAGCCGCTGCAGCCGGGCAAACACTACCTGATTAAACACGCCACGCTGCAAACGCCCGGCATGATTCGCGAGGTCCGCTACCGCATGGATATCAATACCCTGCACCGCGAGACGGCCGAGCAGCTGGGGCTGAACGAAATCGGGCGCTGCGCGTTTGAGCTTGAAAAACGGGTCGCCTTTGATCCGTACCGCAAAAACCGGGCGACCGGCGCCTTCATTATCATTGACCGCCTGAGCAATAATACGGTCGGGGCGGGCATGATTATCGACCGCCTCCAAACCGGGCTCAGCCGCAGTCCGGATGTCCGACCCGAGACGAGCCTGGTATCGGGCGCCGAGCGGGAAACGGCCCTGGCTCAGACGGCGCTCACGGTGTGGCTGACGGGCCTGTCCGGCTCGGGCAAGTCCTCAATCGCCCACGCTCTGGAGAAGCGCCTGCACGAGGCCGGCTTCCACGTGTTCTGCCTGGACGGCGACACCCTGCGGTCCGGCCTCAACAGCGATCTGGGCTTTTCGGCCGAGGATCGGACCGAGAATATCCGACGGATTGGCGAGGTCGCCGGCCTGTTTAATCGGGCCGGGCTGATTGTGCTGGTGCCGGTGATTTCTCCCTTCCGCGACGACCGTCGCCGGGCTCAGGAGACGATAGGGTCGGAGCGTTTTTTTGAGGTGTATGTCGATACGCCGCTCGAGGTGTGTGAGCAGCGAGACGTGAAAGGGCTGTACCGCAAGGCCCGGGCCGGGGAGATTGGCGAGTTTACCGGCATTTCCTCACCCTACGAAGCACCGGACAAGCCGGCCCTGCATATGCGGACCGTGGACCGGGATGTCGAGGAGTGTGCGGACGAGGTGTTTGCGGCCATTGAAGATCGCATCAGGCCGCGTCACTGAAAAAAGTGATCGCGATAACAAAAGAGATCAAAGGGCATCACGATCATCTTTTCCAAGCCGTAATGCGGCCTGGGCGGCGCCGACCTGAGCCGCCTTGGGGTTGAGGACAATCCGGACCGGGATGTCGGCCATCAGCGCGGCAAAGCGGCCCTTGTCCACAAAGGCCCGCATGAACGCGCCGTGACCGACTCTGGGCAACAGTTTGGGAATCATCCCGCCGGCGACATACACGCCGCCAAGACTCATGACGGTCAGGGCCAAATTCCCGGCCTGGGCGCCGTAGATGCTCAGAAAGAGGTCAACCGCAGCCTCACAGGTGGCACACTCGGCGCTCACCCCAGCCTGGCCGATCACCGCCGCCGGATCCTCGGTTCGCATCCGTTGCTCCAGCCCGGC
>JAGWBB010000098.1:0-4545 GCA_021296095.1 Desulfurellaceae bacterium
GGGAGAAATAGATGTACTCGAACACACACCGGGACAGCGGCTCGCGCGGAAAGGGCTTGTACGACTGCAAGCCCTGCGGCGTACACAACACCACCTCGCCCGGCTCGACCTCCCGCTCATAGCGGGCGTCGATCAGGTCGAAGGCACAGGTTTCCGAGGCGACGACCGTGGTTTTCCGGTCCCCGTCCTGAATACGACCCAACACCAGCGGACGAAAGCCGTAGGGATCACGGGCGGCCACCATGGCGTTTTCGGTCAGGAATACCAGGGAGTAGGCTCCGCGCAGCTGGGCCAGGGCTTCGATGATCCGGTCAATCAGGGTCGGGGCCTGGGCGCCGGCGATCAGGTGCAGGATCACCTCGGTATCGACCGTGGACTGAAAGATCGAGCCCTGATGTTCCAGCCGCAGCCGTAGCTCGTCGGCGTTGACCAGGTTGCCGTTATGACCCAGCGCCAGCGAACCGTAGGTGTAGCGGGCGACCAGCGGCTGGGTATTCCTGAGCACGGTCGAGCCGGCGGTCGAGTAGCGGTTGTGGCCGATGGCGCTGGTGCCCTCCAGGCGTCGGATCTGGCGTTCGTCAAAAATATCGGCAACCAGGCCGAGGCCGCGATGGACGAGCAGGGTCTGGCTGTTGGACGACACGATCCCGGCCGACTCCTGGCCTCGGTGCTGCAGGGCGTACAGCGACAGGTAGGCGAGGTTGGCCGCGTCCGGGTGGCCATAGATGCCGACCACACCACACTCTTCGTGAAACCGGTCGGCCTGGTCGTGTGGATCCCGCATGGAACCTCCTTGGTGGGGAAGCGTGATTGCCTTTTGAGACTCGCGGTCATCACGATTCCCCATTTCGGCCGTCCGCTTCACAGACCCAGCTGTCGGGCCAGGGCGGTTCGCCACTCGTGGGCGAGCCGGGTGACCGGCAGGCGTATGCCGCCGGCAGGGGGGGACGCTGCTGTCATCTCGCTCGATTGCTCAGCAGCGTCTACCTGCAACTCCAAAACGCTTCCGCCGACCCGGCCCAGGACGCTGCACGGCAGCTCGGCCGCCTCGGCCAGGGTCTGGAGCCGGGCCAGTTTGGCCTCAGCTAATGAGACTAGCACCCGGGACTGGCTTTCGCCAAACAGCTGAGCATCGGGCCGCCCGGTGCCGGCCAGATGCACCTGAGCCCCGAGCGCGGTCGGACCGCTGATACACGCCTCGGCCAGGGCCACGGCCAGACCGCCCTCGGCGACATCGTGAGCCGAAGACAGCAGGTCTTCGGCGCTGGCGTCGAGACACAGCTGGTGGAGGCGTTTTTCGCGCTCCAGGTTCAGCTGCGGCGGCCGACCGGCCACCCGGTCATGCATCACGGCCAGATACTCGCTGGCGCCCAGCTCTTCCAGGCTCTCGCCCACCAGGACGATCACGTCGCCCGGCCGCTTGAACCACTGGGTCATCCGCCGGCCGACATCCGTCAGCAGGCCGACCATGGCCACGGTCGGCGTGGGCGGAATCGCCCGGCCCTCGGTTTCGTTGTAAAAGCTGACGTTGCCGCTGACAACGGCCAGGCCGAGCGCCTGACACGCGTCGCGCATGCCGGCAATGGCCTGCTGGAACTGCCACATGACCTCGGGTTTTTCCGGGTTGCCGAAATTCAGACAGTCGGACACGGCCAGCGGCCGCGCGCCGCTGACGGCCAGGTTGCGCGCGCTCTCGGCCACGGCGATCAGCGCGCCGCGATACGGGTCCTGGG
Source organism: Desulfurellaceae bacterium (assembly GCA_021296095.1). Taxonomy (NCBI): domain Bacteria; kingdom Pseudomonadati; phylum Campylobacterota; class Desulfurellia; order Desulfurellales; family Desulfurellaceae; species Desulfurellaceae bacterium. The sequence continues at coordinate 1,734 of JAGWBB010000098.1, forward strand.
CGCAGTAGCGGCTGTTGCAGTCCACGCTCAGACCGATCCCGGTCGTGGTGTCCTTGATCCGCAGCACGGCCGCGTCCGAGCCGGGCTGAACAACCGTATTGCCGCTGACCAGGCTGTCGTACTGCCGATACACCCATTCCTTGCTGGCAGCCGCAGCAGGACGGCGTTGTAATCGCTGGGCAGAGGCAGGCTGGTCAGGTCGAGGGTTTGGCGTTGGTCGAGGTCGTCCGGCCTGCGGGCCGGGCGTTCGTAGGCCGGGGCCGCGTCGGTCAGCGCTGAGACCGGAATGCGGACGACCTCGTGGCCCCGCCACGCAGCCCGGAACAGGCCGTCGTCGGTGACCCGGCCGACCACCACGGCGGGCAGATCCCAGCGCGAGAACAGCGCCCGGACTTCGTCTTCTTGGCCACCAGCAGCATCCGTTCCTGGGACTCCGACAGGAGCAGTTCATAGGCGCTGATGCCGTCCTCACGGGTAGGCACGGCGTCCAGATTCAGCACAAAGCCAGTCCCCCCCCGACCGGCCATCTCGACCGAGGAACTGGTCAGGCCGGCCGCTCCCATGTCCTGGATGGCTACGATGAGATCGCGCTGCATCAGCTCCAGGCAGGCCTCGATCAGCAGGTTTTCGGTAAACGGATCGCCGACCTGCACGGCCGGCCGGAGTTCTTCCGAGCGGGCGTCGAATTCGCGCGAGGCGAGCAGGCTGGCCCCATGAATGCCGTCCCGCCCGGTACGCGAGCCAACGTACATGACGGGGTTGCCCACGCCAGCCGCCCGGGCGCGAAAAATCCGGTCGGTCCTGACCACCCCCAGACTGAAAGCGTTGACCAGGATATTACCGTTGTAGCCAGGGTCGAAGTACACCTCGCCGCCGACCGTCGGCACGCCGACGCTGTTGCCGTAGCCGCCGATGCCGGCCACCACGCCCCTGAGCAGGTACGGGGTGCGCGGGTGGTCGGGTGCGCCAAAACGCAGCGAGTTGAGCGAGGCGATCGGCCGGGCGCCCATAGTAAACACGTCGCGCAGAATGCCGCCCACGCCGGTGGCCGCGCCATGGGTGGGTTCGATGAACGAGGGATGGTTGTGGCTCTCGATCTTAAACACCACGGCCAGCCCGTCGCCAATATCGACAATGCCCGCATTTTCGCCCGGACCCTGGAGAATGGCCGGACCCGTGGTCGGCAGCTGGGCCAGCAGGCGCCGCGAGCTTTTATAGCTGCAGTGCTCAGACCACATGACCGAAAAGACCCCCAGCTCCTCAAAGCTCGGGGTGCGGCCCAGCAGCTCGACAATGCGCTCGTATTCGGCTGCGGTCAGGCCGTGATCCTGGGCAAGTTGGAGGGTGACGGTCGGGCTGCGGGATGCCATGCCGCTGCGGGCGCTCAGCCCCGCCCCTCCTCCCACACGCCGACGAACAGCCGGCGCCCGTCCTCTCCGCCCAGCAGCGCCTCAACGGCGTGCTCGGGATGGGGCATCAGGCCGACGACATTGCCCCGCGGGTTGGTGACCCCGGCGATATTGTTGAGCGAGCCGTTGGGGTTGACGTCGGCCTCAAGCGCGCCCTCCCGGGTGGCGTAGCGAAACACGACCTGGCCGTTGTCTTCGAGCGCTTGCAGGGTGGGCGCGTCGGCAACATAGCAGCCCTCGCCGTGCTTGATCGGCAGGCGCAGGGTCTGGCCGGCCCGACACGTGGAGGTGAACGCGGTGCGGGCATTGTCCACCCGCACCCAGACCCAGTCGTTGATGAACAGCAGCGACTGGTTGCGGACCAGGGCGCCGGGCAGCAGACCCGACTCACACAGAATCTGAAAGCCGTTACACATGCCCAGCACCGGCCCGCCCGCCTCGGCAAAGGCGATAACACTCTGCATGACCGGGGAAAAGCGGGCCAGGGCGCCGCAGCGCAGATAATCGCCGTAGGAGAAGCCGCCGGGCAGGACAATCGCGTCCACGCCGTGCAGCTCGGCGTCCTTGTGCCACAGCCGGACGACCGGTTGGTCGAGGACCGTCTCCAGGCAGTAGACCGCGTCGCGGTCGTCGTTTGAGCCGGGAAAGGTGACCACCCCCCACTTCATCGGCCGCTACCTCCAAAGTGAACGATGATGACCTGATCTGTTAAGCGAGAAGATATCATCGTTCACTTTGCTCAACCAACTCAAAGCGAAAATCCTCGATGATCTGGTTGGCCAACAGCCGCTGACACATCTCCTCAACCCGCTGCCGGGCCTGGTCCGAGGCTAGGCCGTGGAGGCGAATCTCCAGGTATTTGCCCATCCGCACGTCGCTGACTTCGGTGTAGTCGAGGGCGTGCAGCGAGGCTGCCACGGCTTTACCCTGGGGGTCGAGAATGGCTTTTTTGGGGGTCACGTAGACTTTTGCCAACAGCATGGGGGTCGCCTGGGTGTGGCTCAATGGGAAGTCGCGTTCTCTTTTTGAGGCTCGCGGTCATCACGATTCCCCATCAGGGCGCGTTCGATAATAGCCTGGGTATGGCGCAGGGCGTGGCGGGCATCAAACAGCCGATCAATCTCGGCCGGCTCAAGCAGGCCGCAGATGTCCGGGTCCTGGCGTACCGCAGCGGCAAACGAGGCGTCTGTCTCCCACACCTGCATGGCGTTGCGCTGCACCCAGCGGTAGGCCTCGTCGCGGCTGACGCCTTTGCGGACCAGGGCCAGCAGCACGTGCTCGGAGTAGATCATTTCGCCCAGGGTCGTCAGGTTGTCGTGCATCCGCTCGGGATGGACCACCAGCCGGTCCAGAATGCCGCTCAGCCGCACCAGCATGAAGTCGAGCAGGATGGTGGCGTCCGG
>JAGWBB010000098.1:4741-13017 GCA_021296095.1 Desulfurellaceae bacterium
GTCGCAATCCGTTCCAGCGAGCTGCCAATCAGGGCCAGGGTCGAGAAGAAGGCTGCGTGACGGTCGCGGGGCACGATCTGGGTCGAGATCGGCTCGGGCTGGAGTCCGAGCCGGCGGCACACAAAGGCTTCGATCTCCGGGTCGATATTGGCAAATGTGCCGACCGCGCCCGAGATTTTACCGTGGGCAATGTCCTGGCGAGCTTGGCTCAGACGGGTCTGGCCGCGCTGCATCTCAGCATACCAGTGGGCGGCTTTGAGGCCGAAGGTGATCGGCTCGGCATGGACGCCGTGGGTGCGGCCGATCGTCAGGGTCTGGGCGTGCTCGCGGGCCAGACGTTTGAGGATCGCCAACAGGGCCTCGACATCGGCCAGCAGGAGGTCGGTCGCCTCGCACAGCTGGACGGCAAACGCGGTGTCGATGACGTCCGACGAGGTCAGGCCCAGGTGCAGGTAGCGCCCGGCCTCACCCAGCGGCTCGGCCACGGACGATACAAAAGCGACCACATCGTGCTTGACCTCGGCCTCAATCTCCCGCATGCGGGGCAGGTTCAGGACCGCCCGCCGGCGGAGTTCTTCAGCTGCGGCGCGCGGAATCTGGCCGTGTTCGGCCAGCGCCTCACAGGCCAGCAGCTCGACCTCCAGCCACTTGGCGAATTTGTTCTCTTCCGACCAAATCTGACCCATGATCGGGCGGGTATAGCGTTCAATCATATGCGTTGTGAATCGGGGTTTGTGGACTGTGATCTGTCCTATGTGGCGGCCGGCCGGATGTCAAGGGAGAAGCCGGGCAGCGTGGGCTTGCGCCCGAAAAATGGTGCCGTAGTCTACGCATTTCCGATCTGGAGAAAACGTGTCAAAAAGGCACCCACCCCGGCCTTCGGCCACCCCTCCTCGGAGGGGAATCACCGCCCCCCATCCCCTCTTGGGAGGGGTGCCGCGATAGCGGCGGGATGGGTTATCCCCCCGCTCTGACTGCGGCACTTGGGTCCGGCGACACTGTACGTCTGGCGAACGCCGGAGGTGTATCACTCGTTTGCAAAGGGGAAGGCGTAGCAGGGACGGGAGAACGGTGTTGCAATCCAGGGCCGGGCCGGCTAGGCTGGCCGCCGATGTTCTCGCCTGTGGCGGCGTACCCAAGTGGTTAAGGGAGCGGTCTGCAAAACCGCCATTCACCGGTTCAAATCCGGTCGCCGCCTCTTTCAGTCCCCAGCCAACCCGTTCCGTTGCCCCTGGCGCGGACCAAAACACACCCCCCGTTCGGACTGCTGAATAAAGTCGAGCAAGGCCAGTACGTCGGGCGTGCAGGGCTCTTGACGCAGCGCCTCAGTCTCTCGTTTGAGGTTGATTTTTTTCCGAAACAGACGGCCAAACACGGCGTGCAGGGCCCGGATCCGTTCCGGGCTGAAACCTGCCCGCCGTAGGCCCACCCGATTGAGACCTTTGACCGTGTGGGTGCCGTCCATAATGCAGAAGGGCGGCACGTCGCGGCTGGTCCGCGACAAGCCGCGCAGCAGGGCCAAGGTGCCGATCCGCACAAACTGATGGACCACGCAGTTGCCGGACACGAAGGCACGGTCCGCGACCTGCACATAGCCGGCCAGCAGAGCACCCCCGGCAATGATCGTCCGGTTGCCGATCCGGCAGTTATGGGCGACGTGGGCGTTCTGCATCAGATAGTTGTCGTCCCCGATGAGGGTGGTGCTACCCTCGGCCGTGCCCCGATGGACCTGACTGTGCTCGCGGAAGATATTCCGGTGGCCGATCTTGAGAAAGGTCTGCTGGCCGGCGTAGGACAGGTCCTGCGGCTCGTGGCCGATGACCGCGCCCATGTGAATCACATTCTCCTCGCCAATGTCGGTCCGGCCGCACAGAACGGCATGGGCCAGGACCCGGGTTCCGGCTCCCACACGAACCGGCCCGTCAATCACCACATACGGCCCGATGTGAGCCTGGGGATGAATGTCTGCCCGAGGATCGACGACCGCGCTGGGATGTATCGGCATGGCGGACTAGTGGGGCTTGTCGGGCGTTCGGCGTTCGGCAGGCTCACCGGGTTCGACCTCAGGCTCGCCCGGCTCGCCCGGTATGCGATAAGCTTCGCCGGCCCAGGCGCCGAGATCAAGCGTCCGGCAGCGGTCCGAGCAGAAGGGCCGAAAGGGATTGCCCTGCCAGGCAACGGCTTGGCGGCAGGTCGGACAGGTCGGGCTGTGGGGCATGCGAGTTCCAGAGATACGTCGCTGCGGCGTCAAAAAGACGAAGCGGGCGACCGGACTTGAACCGGCGACGTCCAGCTTGGGAAGCTGGCATTCTACCACTGAATTACGCCCGCCTGGTCTGCATCAACAAAAAACCCCCGGCCTCGTCCTACTCTCCCACCCCCAGAAGAGGCAGTACCATCGGCGCTGGAGGGCTTAACGGCCGTGTTCGGTATGGGAACGGGTGTGGCCCCTCCGCCATTGAGACCCGGGGAATTTCTGTTGGGAACCTACCTACCACACCGGCCGAGCGTGTCAAGTCCGCTGCTTGACTCGATTTTTCTTAGCCCTTAAGATTCCCGCATAGCCATGCCACAGTTTCACTATCGGGCGGCAACCTCCCAGGGAAAAATTGTTGAGGGCGTGATGGATGCCGGCGCAGAGCAGCTGGTCGTCGCCCGCCTGCACGACCAGGGCTATCTGCCCCTGAACATCGATCTGCCCGACCACAGGACGGCGGCCAAGACGGAGGGCCGGCGTCTGAGTCTGCCGACCCTGCCGGGCCAGGGCCGGGTGCGCCAGCGGGACGTGTTGCTGGTGACCCAGGAGTTGGCGGCGCTGTTGTCCGCCGGTCTGCCGCTCGACCGCGCGCTGTCTGTCTTGGGCGGTCTGACCAGCCGGGCCGAACTCCGCGGGGCCGTAGAGCAGATCCTGCGTGACGTGCAGCAGGGCAAGTCCCTGGCCGAGTCTCTGGCCGCCTATCCCAGGATTTTTCCGCCGCTGTACGTCAATATGGTCAAAGCCGGCGAACTGGGCGGCTTTCTGAATACGGTCCTGGAACGCCTGGCCGAGCACCTGGAGCGCGCCCAGGAGGTGCAGGACGAGGTAAAATCCGCCCTGGCCTATCCCTCCATTCTGGTGCTGGTCGGCGGCGCGGCGATTGTCCTGATGTTTACCTTCGTCCTACCCAAGTTTGCCGTGCTGTTCGAAGATATGGGTGAGGCCCTGCCGCTTGCCACCCGCTTTTTGCTGGCCCTGAGCCACGGTCTCCGCGACTATTGGTGGGGGCTGGTGTTCGTTCTGACCGGGGCCGGGGTCGGGCTGTGGCGCTATCTGGCCACCCCCCAGGGGCGCCTGGCCTGGGACGGCTGGAGTCTGCGGGTGGCGGTCATCGGCCAGCTGCTGCAGAAGCGCGAAGTCGGACGTTTTGCCCGCACCCTGAGCACCCTGCTCAAGAACGGGGTGCCGCTCTTACAGGCCATGGAACTCGTCGAAGAGGTGGTCGGCAATCAGCTCATCCGGCGCACGCTCACCGAAGTCCGCAGCGGCGTGCGAGAGGGCGAGGGCATTGCCGGCCCGCTCGGCCAGAGCGGCGTCTTTCCGTCTCTGGCCTTGCAGATGGTCAGTGTGGGCGAAGAAACCGGCCGTCTTGACGACATGCTCATGCAGGTGGCCGAGTATTATGAACGCGATACCCAGAATCAGCTGCGCCGCCTGACCTCGCTGGTCGAACCCGTCCTGCTGCTGACGATGGGACTCATTGTCGGCTTTGTGGTCATCGCCATGCTGCTCGGGCTGTTCAGCGTCAACAATATGGCATTCTGAATCTATGGGAAGGAGGCTGACTCACATGATGCAGCAACACCATCGCTCGTTAGTGGCCGCCGGTCGGGCCGGTTTTACCCAGGCCGGTTTCACCCTGGTCGAACTCCTGGTCGTGATGGTCATTCTCGGACTTCTGGTCGCCCTGGTCGCGCCCAACTATATCGGGCGGGTGGATTCGGCCAAAAGAGACGCCGCCCGGGCCCAGATCGAGAACCTGGGCGCCGCCCTGGACATGTTCCGTCTCGATGTCGGCCGCTATCCCAACTCGCAGGAAGGGTTGACCGCGCTGCGCCAGCGTCCGGCCGGTCTGGACCGCTGGGACGGGCCCTACCTCAAGAAAGACGTGCCCAAAGATCCCTGGGGGACGCAGTACATCTATCGCAGCCCGGGCGAACGTGAGGCCTACGATCTGGTGTCCCACGGGGCGGACGGTACAGCCGGGGGAAGCGAGGAGGGCGCGGACATCAACAGTTGGGAGAGCAGTTGATGCCCGGTGTCCACTCTCGGACACACAGGAGGCGGCCCGGCCGGGACCGCAGACACGGTTTCAGCGCCAGGACGTGGCGGCGGGAGACAGGGTGGATGTAAGCGCTTCATTTCAGCAGCTGGCCAAGATTGACTATCTGGACGGGCTGGGGATTGGCATCGGTCCCCGCGAGATCAGCCTGGTGTATATGGCCAAGCGCTTCTGGCGGGTGAACGTGAGCCATGCGCGAACGGTCCCCCTGCCTGAATCCGGTCGGGAACGTCTGGCGGCTTGCGAACAGGCGCTGCGGGAGTTTCTGAGTGAGACGGACATCAGCCCGAATCAAGTCGTCCTGTGTCTGCCCAGACACATGGCCAGCGTCAGCCGCCTGACCGTACCCGAGGCCGCCCGGGCTTCCCTGGACAACGCCATCGGCTATGAGGTCGAGCGGCTCTTCCCCTTTCCCAAGGACGAACTCTACTACGACTATCTCACCCATCCGGTCGGCGGCGAAGAGGGACGCATCGGCGTGACCCTGTTCTGCCTGCGCCGCAGCGAGGTCGAAGACCTGCTGAGCGTGCTCTCGGCGCTCGCCCTGCAGCCCCATATGGTCACCATCAGCAGCTGTGCCCAAATGAGCGCCCTGCTGCCGTGCCTGCCGACGGTCGCCGACGCGTGTGTGATCATCGGACCGGAGGGCGATAAGCTGGAACTGAGCTTCATCGGGGGCAAACACCTGATCGCCAGCCACCTGTTTTCCGCCCATGACACGTCCGAAGCCGAGGCGCTCGACGACTTCCTGGCCCAGGCCATCGGCCGCAACCTGCCGGGCGCCTCGATTGACGACACCCCGATTGTGGCCTGGGGAACAAACGGTCGGCTGCCGGTCACGCTGCATATCGACCACGACCTCGGCGCGCTGGCCGGCACACGTTTCGGCCTGCCCCCGGAGTCCGACCTGTCCCCGGCCGGGCTGCCGGCTCTCGGAGCTGCGGTCCAGGCGGTCGGAGAGGTCACCAGCGGCGTCAACGTCTTGCCCTCGGCCAGTCGGGCGCCGCGCGAAAAACGGCTGTCGGCCTCAAGCCTGGTGCTGGCGAGTCTTGTCCTGCTCCTCGGTCTGGCCTGGGCGCTGGGAGTCGTGGTCCAGAACCGCCGCGCGCTCAGCGCCCTGACCCAGCAGATCGAAACCTTCACCCCCGAGGTTGACCAAGTGTTGGCCGACCAGTCCGAAGCCGACCTGCTGGCCGGGCGCCTGACGGTCCTCAGCACCGAGATGGACAAACGCCTGCTGCCGCTCCTGCGGCGTCTGTCGGACACCATCCCCAACGATATGTATCTGACCGGCTTTCAGTACCGGGAGGGCCGGGTCGAGCTGAGCGGGATGGCCAAAACCCGGCCCGCATCGGAGCTGGTGGCGGCTCTCAACCGGCTCGAATGCCTGAAAAACGTCGCCCCCAAAGCGCCGTTTACAACAACGGCGCAGGGCGAGACCTTCACCCTGGGCGCCGAGGTGGTCCACCCGTGCGCCAGCTGATCCACCTGTGGCACCGATTCTCAGGCCGGGAACGCCTTCTGGCCGGAGTGGCCGGGGCGATTCTGGTGCTGGCCGTCCTGCGTTACGGCGTGGTCGATCCGTATCGGGCCTACGTCCAGCGCTTGCAGGAGCGCATCGAGCGGGAGGCGGACAGAGTCCGCCAGATGCGCGAGCGTAAAGACAGCGCCCCCCACCTGGCGCGTTACGTCACAGACCTCCGCCAACAGTTCACGACCCTGGAGTCACGCTTCATTCCCGAGACGACCCCGGCCCTGGCCACGGCCCAACTCCAGGAGCGGCTCCAGGCGCTGGCCGGCCAGAGCGGCCTGGAGCTTGTCAGCGCCCAAGTCATGAAGGAGCAGTCGCTGGGCGACTTTCGCAAAGCGCTGGTGCAGGTCACGCTGCGCGGAGAGTTGCCCGCGCTGGCCAACTTTCTGGCCGGGATCGAGTACGGCGACTGGCTGCTGTCCGTTTCCAGCCTGGAGATGCGCGGCGCGTCTGGCCGCCGCAGCCGCACACGACGGCGCAGGTCGCGGCGTCGTACCACCGCCCAGAGCAACACGTCGCTCAACATCACCCTCACCGTCGGGGGCGTGATGCGGCAGACCGACGCCTCCTGAGGGGAGCACCGTATGCGATTCCAACGCTTTATTCACATGGTCTTGCTGCTCGGTGTGTGCGGCCTCGGCTGGCAGGTGTTTGTGGCCTGGAGCGGCGTCCGGCCTCCCGTGGCGGCCGAGGCGCCGGCCGACCTGAACACCGCCATCCCGGCGCTTCCCCGGGCCCAGCCAACGATCGGAAGAAGGTTGGCCGGCGTGATTACCGCCAAGAATCTGTTTGCCCCCGACCGACGGCCGACACGGAAAATTCTCCTGCCGAACCCGGACGAACAAAAAATCGTTATTCCGCCGCCCGACCACCTCAAGCTGGTCGGCGTTTTTATGGCCGACGGTCGTCTTGAGGCGCTGTTTGCCGATGCCTCCAAGGGCGGCAAGGTCACCCGGGTGCGTTCCGGGGGCAGCTTCGACGCCTATCAGCTGACCCGGCTGACGCACTCCGATGCCACGCTCGCCCTTGGCGCGGGCGGAGAGGAAGTCAGCCTCAGCCTCACTATCCAGAAGAGCAGCGAGGCGGCAAAGGCGCCGCGGACCAAGCAGCCCCGGCGACAAGCCGCAGCGAAGGCGCAGGACGCCGAGGGCAAAGCCGAAACCGCAGCCTCGCCGCTGGTCCTGGGCAGCGACGCCGTCCAGACGGCCGCCAGCCAGGCTGCGGAAAAAACTGAGGCAAAAGACAGCGGCAAAGACGAAGCCACCACCATCCGGCAGAATATCCGCCAGCTCCAGCGCCGGCTGCGAGAAATCCGCCGCCGTCGCGCCCGCGAGCGCCGCGAGGCCCGGGATGCGGAGCGGGCAGCCCGCTCAGAGCGTCAGTCCGAGCGCCAGGCAGACCGCCAATCCGAGGAGCGGGACAGTTAGTCCCGCCCGCATATGCACAACACGGGAGGACAGGTGGAAAAACGCTGGCGGTTTGTTCGCACGCTCCGGGTGAGCCTGGCCGCCATGCTCGGCCTGTGGGCTGCCGGCCCGCTTCCGGCAGCCTTCGCCCAGTCAGCCGACGAGGCGGCTACGGAACTCGCCGCATCAGCCGATGACGACGAGGCGGCCGCCGAACCCGCCGGCTTACTCGCCATCAACGCGGACGCCGTGCGACTCAATTTCGAGGGCGCCGACATCCGCGAGGTGATCCACACCATTGCCGCGACCCTGGGCATTCACTACATCATCGATCCGCGTGTCCAAGGCCAGGTCACCATTCGGACGGCCAGCGATATTCCACGCGACGAGCTGTTGCCCATGTTCCACCAGATTCTGCGCAGCAGCGGGGTGTCGGCCAACCTGGTTGACGGCATCTACCATATTGTCCCGGTCGCCGAGGGTAAAACCAAGGCCGTGGTGCCCCAGAGTCGAGCCGAATATCAGCAGCTGCGAGCCGAGGACCGCTTTGTCATCGAGGTCGTCAAGGTCAAGCATGTCGCGGCCGAGGAGATGGCCAAGATTCTCCAGCCGTTCATCTCTCCCGGCGGCGACGTGCTGGCCTATCCGCGCGCCAACCTGGTCGTCATTTCCGACCTGGCCCTGAATGTCCGCCGCCTCAAGCAGATGGTCGGGGTGTTTGACACGGACACGTTTCGTGACCTGCACGCCCGGGTGTACCGGATTGAGCACGCCAACGCCGAGGATCTGGGCGAGGAACTGGCCAGCGTGCTCGAACCCTACGGCGTGGTGATGACCGATGTCGCCGCCCGGCATGGGGTGTTCGTCGTGCCGCTGGCCCGCCTCAACGCCGTGGTGGTGATTGCGTTTAATCCCGAGGTGTTCACCCATGTCGAAAAATGGATGCAGGTGCTCGACGTGCCGCCTGAAAAGGGGGGCGGTCGCATCGTGCATGTGTACGCCGTTGAAAACGCCAAGGCG
>JAGWBB010000099.1:0-13690 GCA_021296095.1 Desulfurellaceae bacterium
CGTGTCCCTGGAGATGCTCCGCTACCTGCCTAAGGACGCTTGGGGCAAGACCCAGCTCGACGCTGTGGTACGCCGCCAAACCCCATTGGCCTGGCCTGATGAGCAGGTCGAAGACGTGCTGCACCGTATGTCAGAGAGTTCTCTTTCCGTCATGCCCGTTGTGGAAAGGGATTCGGAAAAGTTTTTGGGCGCGGTCACCAGCAACGACATCATCCAGCTCATGACCATGGAGACTATGGGCGAGAGCAGGTCGCCGCGCCGGCCGGTCGAGACCTCGACGCGGTCTTGACAGAATCATGAAGGCGACGGCTTGCCCCGCGCTGCTGGGATGCCCACGTGGTTCACGAAGAACCGGATACACGTATAGACAAGGGAGTCGATCATCGTGTCGGGCGGCAATGTCGGTCTGGCCCGCCGGCCCTTTTCGTGAACGCTGCGACTAGCGCCTCAGACGCGGGTTGGTTACACTACAGGCAGCCGCTGTCACTGCGGGAGAAGACGACGAGATCATATTTACACTGAACAGGCCGGCTCGGGCTTCGAGCTGGACAGACTTTACCCTCGCATCGCGGGTGGTGGGGAGAAGATGGTGGTGGTGTATGGGAAGGAAAGTCTTGAGGTGTTTCAATCGGGCTGCGGAGGCACGACGGGCTCGGTACTCGCAGCGCTACGGTGGCTTCGCTCTGGCCGTCCTGCTGGCCGTGCTGTGTTCGGCCGGCTGTGCCCGGTATGTTGATCGTCCGATGATCGTCACCGCCTATTCGTCCGACAAGATCAGTACCAACTGGCGGCGGGGGCGGATCCTGTTCTGGCGCGCCTATGTCGCCAGCGGCCCGAATAAGGGCAAGCGCAAATATGTAGGCATCACCTCAAGCGGCACCAAAGCCCGCAAGGGCACGATTGCCGCGGATACGCGCTACTACCCGTACGGCACGGTCATGAAGATCCCCGGTTACGGCAAAGGCGTGGTCGAAGATATCGGCAGCGCGATCAAAGGTCCGAATCGCCTCGACGTCTACTTTTCGACCCGCAAAAAGGCGCTCAAATGGGGACGCCAGAAACTCACCGTCAGTGTTCGGCAGGATGACTGAGCGGGCTCAGCCGTGCAGCTCCGCCCGTATCTTTTCCAGATAGGGTTTCACATAGGCGTCCGTATACGGCCGCCCGTATGTCAGCAGGAGAAACGCGACCGCCGCAGACAGGCCAAGAACGCCCAACGCCTTGGCGGTGAAACCCAGCTTTGCCTTTAGCCTCGACGAAGAGCGGGCCGCCGCATGTGGCATCCGGCGGCGCTTCCGCTTCCTCCACGGCGAGCCGTCAGCCAGATGAGGGTCGGGCTTACTGACCAGTGGGTTGTCCTGCCAGGTCGGCATCGTCCTTCCGCCGGCGGTCTACGGGCCGCGCTACTCCCCGCTCCGGCTCATTGGGCCGGCACATCGAAGCGAAACAGGCTGACCGCGTTGTCATAGGTCAGCTGGCGCCGCTCGTGGTCGGGCACACCGGCAAACATGGTGTCCAGGAACTCCATCGACTTGGGCCAGGTCGATTCCGAGTGGGGAAAGTCATTGCCCCACAGCATGTTGTCGAGACCGATGCGGTGGCGCAGCTCAACGCCCACCTCGTCTTCCTGAAAGACGCCAAACATATTGCGGTACCAGTAGTCGCTCGGCATGAAACCGTCCTTGGACTTGTAGTTGGCGTACACCGGGCGGTTGACATAGGTGAAGTCCATCTGTTTGAGCCAGTGCGGCGCCCACGAAATCTCGTGCTCGACCGAGCCGATCTTAATCCGTGGATAGCGTTCACACACGCCGGCAAAGATGATGTCGGTCAGGGCGTAGCGCACCCAGTAGTCTTGGGTCGGCCGCAGACCGGCCGGGGTGAAGGTCGAGAAGCTGAACGAAATCTCGCACCCCGGCACATTGGCCCGCTGGGTGGCCAGGTGAAACAGCAGCGGCATCTGGTACTCCTGGGCGGCCGCCCACAGCGGCTCATACACAGGGTCGCGGTACGGCTGTCCCGGCAGCGGTGCGACCGGGATGAACGCCCCGGCCAACCCCAGCTCGGCACACCGCTTGAGTTCTGCCCCGGCCGCCTGGGGATCGTCGACATTAATCATGCCGATGCCCCGCAGCCGCCCTGGATTGGCCCGACAGAAATCGGCAATCCAGCTATTGTAGGCGTAACAAATACCGGACAGCAGTTCGCTGTCTTCCAGATGGTACCAGAACAGGCCCTGGCTGGGCTGGAGCACCGCGCCCCAAATCCCGTCCATCTCAAGCTCGGCCAGCATGGCCTGGGGCTGGTAGGCGCCCTCTCTGACATCTTCCCAAATGCTGACAAAATCCAGGCTACTGGCGTCCTCAAAGCGGCGCCCGGCCTGGGTGACGGCGCCGAGCGTGGCGACCTGCACATCGCCCAGGAACCACGCGTCAGCCTGTTTGCCGTCCTCGGTCGTATAGCGTTTGATCAGCGGCGCCCGGTCCAGCAGCTTGGCCGGCATGCCCTGGGTGTACAGATCGGGGGGTTCCACAATATGCGAATCGCTCGAAATCACCGTCGGCTGGCTCATGCGTCCCTCCTCGTCAGTCTGCAGAGGCCATACCACGCCCCCGGGCCCAACACAAGAAAAGGCCGGCCGCGCTTGCATTCCGGCCCGTTTTGGGACACATGAAGAGACGCATTAGGGAGGAGACCGCATGCAGCTGTACGATCATCCACTGTCGCCGAACTGTCGCAAGGTGCGTGTCTATTGTGCCGAAAAGAGCCTTCAACTGGCTCTGCGACCGGTTGACCTGCTGGGCGGCGAGCAACGCGGCCCGGATTTTCTGCAACGCAACCCGTTTGGCGCCATCCCGATCCTCGAACTCGACGACGGCACGGTCATCCCGGAATCCTTGACCATTATTGAGTATCTGGAAGAACTCCACCCTGCGCCCCCGCTGCTGGGCCACGATCCCCTCAGCCGAGCCCTGGTCCGCGCCTGGGAACGGCGGGCAGAACTGGGGGTGATCCTCCAGGGCACGCGGCGCTTTCTGCACTCCAGCCCGTATTTTGCGGCGCGCGGAGTGGAACAGAATCCCAAGGTTGTGGAGGAGGCCGGCGGCGTGCTCAGGGCTCGCCTCAGCCTGTTCGATGCGCATCTCCAGCACTCCGAGTGGCTGGCGGAGGATTTTTCGCTGGCCGACATCAGCCTGATGGTCGGCATCGACTTTATTGCCCAGTCGGACTTTCAACTCGACCCGGCCTGGACGCACCTGACACGCTGGTACGAAACGATGCAGCAGCGCCCCAGCGCCGGAGCCTGAGAACCGTGTGTGACATAAGAAGGACGCAGCATGAGCGGACACAAAACGGCTATTGTGGTTGGGGTCGGTGCTGAAATCGGCATCGGCGGGGCGGTGTGCAAGCGCTTTGCCCGGGAAGGCTACCATGTCTTTATCGCCGGTCGCACGGCCGAAAAGATCGACGCCGTCCGCCACGCAATCACTGCCGCCGGCGGAGCGGCAACAAGTGTCGTCACCGACACCACCAAGGAAGCCGAGGTCATTCGCCTGTTCGATACCGCGGAACACGCCGGGCACGGTCCGCTCGAGGTCGTGATCTACAACGCCGGCAATAATTTCATGAAAGACATCCTGGACATGGATGCCGAGTTTTTTGAGCGGGTCTGGCGGGTCGGCTGTTTTGGCGGCTTTCTGGTCGGCCGAGAAGCCGGCCGGCGCATGCTTCCGCGCGGCGCTGGCACGCTGCTGTTTACCGGCGCAACCGGCTCGCTGCGCGGCAAACCGCCCTTTGGCTCATTCGCATCGGCAAAGGCCGGCCTGCGTGCCCTGTGCCAGACCATGGCCCGGGACTGGGGACCCAAGGGCATTCATGTTGCCCATGTCATCATCGACGGCGGCGTCAACGGCGATATGATCCACTCGCGTTTCCCGGACTACCTCACACGCAAGGGCAAGGACGGCATGTTGGACACCGACGCCATTGCCGACGCCTACTGGTATCTGCATACCCAGCACCCGACCGCCTGGTCACTCGAAGTCGACCTGCGGCCGTATAAAGAGCCGTTCTAACTCGTTCCCCTCGCCCTGGACAGCATTCCACGAACAGCGGCTTGACACGTTTTATATTTTCATTATATTGGAAATATGAAAAACAATGACGCCGTCAGCATCCTGTCGGCCCTGGCTCAGGACACCCGGCTCGACATCTTCCGTCTGCTGGTTCGAGCCGGAAAGGCGGGCTTGGCCGCAGGTGCTATCGGACAGGCGCTCGGCATTCCGGCCGCGACCCTGTCGTTCCATCTCAAGGAACTCAAACACGCCGACACGGTTTCGTGCCGGCGCGAGGGTCGCTCCCTCATCTACAGCGCCAACTTTGCAACAATGAACGCCCTCGTCGCGTTCCTGACCGAAAACTGCTGCCAAGGTGTTGCAGCCGAAGAACCCTCTCAGCCCGTGTGCTGCTGAGGCTCCATAGGGAAAGGAGAAGACCATGCGATTCCAACTCGCCCTGAACGTACGCAATCTCGATGAGGCCATTCCGTACTACTCCAAGCTGCTCGGCGCGCCGGTTAACAAACGCAAACCCGGCTATGCCAATTTTGCGGTGGACTCACCCCCGATCAAACTCGTCCTGCTCGAAAACCCGAACGCCACCGAGCGGCTCAACCACGTCGGTTTCGAGATGGACACGGATGAGGTCGAAGACACGCTGACCCGCCTGGAACCGCAGGGCCTGGCCGACGAGGTCATTCGGGACGAGACCTGTTGCTACGCCAACAAGAGCACGGTCTACTCCACAGACCCCGAGGGCCTGTTGTGGGAGTTCTACAAGTTCCACGGCGATACCGAGGTCTTCCGGGCTTCGCCTCGGCGCGACACACCAGCCGCCAAGCCCAAACCGTCCGCCACCTGTTGTCGCTAAGGGCTCCCGTCATGGCACAGACACCCCCAACAACCGTCAGCCCGCCCCGGCCCTCAAGCCGGGACATGTCCGTCTTTGAACGCTACCTCAGCCTGTGGGTCGGTCTGTGCATTCTTGGCGGCATCGGCCTGGGCCAGACCGTTCCCGGTCTGGCAACCGCCCTGGACGGCATGGCGCTGTATGTCGGCGACGCTCCGGTGGTTTCGATTCCGATTGCGGTGTGTCTGTTCTTCATGATGTATCCGATCATGGTCAAGATTGACTTCGCCAAGGTCGCTACGGCGAGCCGCAACGCCAAGCCGGTCGGCCTGACCCTGTTTGTCAACTGGGCGATCAAGCCGTTTAGCATGTACGCCATCGCCGCCCTGTGTCTGGGCGGTCTGTTTCAGACTTTTATCGGCCCGGAGGCGATCGACTATGTGAAGATGCCGCTCGGCCTGTCACTTCCGGTCGGCAGCTCATACGGAGCCGGAGAGGTGGTGCTGGTCGACGGGGTCAAGATGCTGGCCGTCCCGCTGTGGCGGAGCTATCTGGCCGGCTGCATTCTGCTGGGCGTGGCGCCGTGTACGGCCATGGTGCTGGTCTGGGGCTATCTGGCCCAGGGCAACAGCGGGCTGACCCTGGTCATGGTCGCCCTGAACTCGCTCACCATGCTGGTCTTGTACGGGGTGCTGGGCGGATTTTTGCTGGGTATCGGCCGGCTGCCGGTGCCGTGGCAGGCCCTGATGCTGTCCATCGGCGTGTATGTCGTCCTGCCGCTGCTGGCCGGATATTTTTCCAGAGGCTGGCTCATACGGGCCAAGGGAGAAGCCTGGTTCACGGAGCGCTTTCTACCCCTGCTCACGCCCGTCACCATTGTGGCCCTGCTGCTGACCCTGGTCGTGCTGTTTTCGCTCAAGGGGGAGGTCATCGTGGCCAATCCGCTCACCATTGTGTGGATTGCCATTCCGCTGTTCATTCAGACCGTGCTCATTTTCGGCCTGACCTATGGGCTGGCCAGATTGCTGAGGTTCTCCTACCAGGACGCCGCGCCGTCGGCCCTGATCGGCGCCTCAAACCACTTCGAGGTTGCCATTGCCACGGCCACCATGCTGTTTGGGTTGTCCTCCGCCGCAGCCCTGGCCACGGTTATCGGGGTCTTGATCGAGGTGCCGGTCATGCTGCTCTTGGTCCGCGTGTGTCAGCGCACCCAGGGCTGGTTTGCCCGGCCGGCCGCCGCGCCGGCCGGCTCTCGGCAGTCCGCCAGCTACGATCTCCCAGAACCGGACTGACGCGGCTGGTCTGATCGCTGCCGGTGGACGTATCGGG
This sequence comes from Desulfurellaceae bacterium, assembly GCA_021296095.1. NCBI lineage: Bacteria > Pseudomonadati > Campylobacterota > Desulfurellia > Desulfurellales > Desulfurellaceae > Desulfurellaceae bacterium. The sequence continues at coordinate 6,238 of JAGWBB010000099.1, forward strand.
CACGGTCGGATTCAGGGGCCGAAACGGGCGGTGACATTCCGGGCAAATTCCGCCACCAGCCTATCTGCCTTGCGGCGGATCACCGCCTGGCCGAACTCGCCCAGCTTGCCCATCAGCCGCACCTCCGACACGATCCGCAGCTCGGTCGCGTCGCTGTCGGTCTCGTCCAGCGTCATACGGACCGTGAGGAAGACCCCTCCCCCGACCCGCCGGTCCCTGGCCTCGGCCTGCGACACGATCCGCCACGCGTGCCGATTCTTCTCCCGAACCGTCATCACTCCCTGTAAGCGCAAGCCGATGGGGCCGACCTTGACCCGCAGCTGGCCGGTGTACTGTTCGCCCGCGCCGTCGTGCTTGGCCGTCAGCTGATCCGCCCCGGGCACGCAGCCGGCCATGTCCGGAACATTTGTCAAAAAATCCCACAGCTGGTCTCGGGCGACCGCCAGCCTGCACCGCTGCTCAAAATTCACCCCTGCCCTCCTCCGGCGCGGGCTCGCCCCAGCGCGTGGTCGAGCGCCCGCTCGACGAACACCACGGCCATGTCCCGCTTATAGTCAGCCGAGCCGCGGAAATCATCGCTCGGATCGACCGCCTCGGCCACCAGCGCAGCGGCATCGCGGATGATAGCCGGCGTTGGCTGCTGTCCCTGCAGGGCGGCTTCGACCACGCTGGCGCGCAGCGGTGTTGCGCCGGCCGCGCCCAGGGCGACCCGGACCTGGACGATCCGGTCGGCGTCGAGTGTCAGCCGAGCGGCCACCGCGACCGTGGCGTAATCGTCTTGGGTCTGAGGAAGAAACTTGAGGAAGCTGGTGCCCGAGTTGGCAGGCAGAGGGGGCACGATGACCGCAGTCAGCATCTCGGCCGGCTCCAGGACGGTTTCGTAATAATCGACAAAAAACTCCGCAATGCCGACCTCCCGCTGGCCGTGGTTGGAGCGCAGGCACACCCGCGCGTCAAGCACTATCAGGCTGGGCGGCGGATCCTGGTTGGGGTCGGCATGGGCCAGGGCGCCGCCCAGGGTCGCCACGCTGCGGATGCGGATGCTGGCCACCCGTCCAAAGGTTTCAGCCAGCACGGGCACGGCGGTTTGTACCAGCGGCGAGGCTTCGAGGGCGCGGTGGGTACACAGGGCACCGAGCCGTAGAGCCTGAGCCGAGCCGGGCGGGCCGATCTGGTCGATTTCAGCCAGACCCTCAGTCTGGGCCAGCCGGCGCAGACCGATCAGATACGCCGGCTGGACCAGCCGCTGCTTCATCAGATTGACCAGCCCGGTGCCGCCGGCGATGAGCTTGGCCTCATCGCCGTAGCGAGCCAGTGCGTCGAGCGCCTCCTCAAGGGTTTGGGGTTCGATATATTCGAAAGGACTCACGCCGACACCTTGCCCTCGGCCACCGCCTGGATCGACTCAATAATTTTGTAATAGCCGGTGCAGCGACACAGATTGCCCATCATCCACGACCGGATTTCCCCGACCGAGGGGTGCGGCGTGGTGTCCAACAGGGCTTTGGCGGCCATGATCTGACCCGAGGTGCAGATGCCGCACTGAAAGCCGCCGTATTCGAGAAAGGCCCGCTGGAGCGGATGCAGCCGGTCGCCCTCGGCCAGCCCCTCAATCGTGACGAGCCGACAGTCGGCGACCGACACCGCCAGGGTCAGACACGCGCTGACCGGTTGGCCGTCAACCAGAACCGTGCATGCCCCGCACACGCCCACGCTACAGCCCTCTTTTGTGCCGGTCAGGCCGAGGTCATCGCGTAGAAAGTCGATCAGCAGCCGGTTATCGGCCACCTCACGGCTGACCGGCTGACCGTTCACCCACACTTGCAGCGTTTTCATGATGCACTATCCCCGTCCGTCCGTCCGCCGCGGTAGACTTTCTCGGCTGTCACCGGGAGATTGTTCAGACGCACCCCAACCGCGTCAAACACGGCATTGGCAACCGCTGCCGGAACGGCGACGTTGCTGTGCTCGCCGACCGCCTTACCGGCATACGGCGCCGGACCGGACCGGCTCTCGACCAGGGCGGTCTGGAGTTCGGGCATGTCCATGCTCGTCGGCAGCTTGTAATCGCCCAGATTAAGGCTGCTCACCGCACCGTCCTGAATCAGCAGGTGTTCGGTCAGGGCCTGACCCAGACCCTGGGCGACCCCGCCCTCGATTTGGCCCTGGTGGGTGAGCGGGTTGAGAACGGTGCCCACGTCATGGGCAGTAGTCAGCTTGCGCAGGCTGACCTGGCCGGTCTGGAAGTCAACCTCGACCTCGGCGACCTGGGCGCAGAACGAGGTCACCTCAACCGGGTCCGGGACGTAGCTGCCAAGCCGTGACAGAGGCAGCTGGCCCTGGGCATCAGCCTGGGCGGCAAAGGTGTGCAGATCGAGGCGTTGGCCGTCTTGGCCGAGGAACTGACCGGCCTGGAGCTGGACGGTGTCGGCTGCGCAATCCATCTGCCGGGCGGCCAAGTCAATGAGGGCGGCCTTGAGGGCGCGGACGGCCAGCAGCGTGGCTTGGCCGGCCATATGGGTCAGGCGGCTGCCCCCAGCGCCGACCTCCCAGGCTGCGGTATCGGTATCGCCCTGTACGACCCGCACCCGCTCCAAGGGCAGCTGGAACTCCTCGGCCACGATCTGCTGCAAAACGGTAAAGGAACCGGTGCCCGTGTCGGCCGCTCCGGTCATCAGGCTCAGGCTGGCGTCCGGGTTGAGGCTCAGGATTGCGCTCGACGGACCGAAGGCGCCCGGTTCCCGGTCGTACAAGCCGATTCCGCGGCCAACTCCAGGCGCCTTTTCATCCCCCCAGCCGGCAGTGTCGGCCGCCGCCCGCAGGGTTTCTTTACACCGAATCGTGCGCCACTCCTCACCCAGGGGTGCCCGGTCGCCCTCCTCCAGGGCATTCCGTAAACGGAACTCCAAGGGGTCAAGCCCCAGCTCATGGGCAATGCAGTCCATGTGGCTCTCAACCGCAAACACGACTTGCGGCGCGCCCGGCGCCCGCATATGTCCGGCCGGCACGGTATTGGTATAGGTTCGCACGACCTCGATATCCACGTGCGGGATGCGGTACGGCCCGCCGGCGTGAACACCGCCGTGGACCGTGTGCAAGGGAGTGAACGCGGCATACGCCCCGCAGCTGAAGACCAGCCTGGCGTGTCGGGCGGTGATGCGCCCCTCGGCGTCCACCCCGGACTTGAGCGTCATCGTCGCGGCGTGGCGCGGGTTGCCGGCCATCAGCTCCTCGGTGTAGCTCATGACCATCTTGACCGGCCGACCGGAGCGGGCGGCCAGGTGATAACACACCACGCTGTCCATCAGTGAACCTTTGCCGCCAAAGTCCCCGCCCAGCGGCGCGGTGTTGACACACACCCGGTCTTCGTCCAGCCCGATTCCGGCGGCGAACTGAGCCCGGGCAATGAATGGCGTCTTATTCGACAGCCACAGCTGAACCCTGCCGCCCGGCTCGATGTGGACGACGCTGGCGTGCGGTTCGAGATAGCCCTGATGGACGGGCGGTACGCTGAAGCTGTGCTCAAAAATCCGGGCCGCGCGGGCAAAGCCGGCCTCGGTATCGCCGTGGGTATAGCGCACCTGCGACACCACGTTAGGGATGGCCGGAAACAACCGGTCGCCGCCGTGGTGAACGAAATCCGGAATCGGCGGGTGGGCGTAGCGACTGGTGTCGGTGTGCACCCGGGGGGCGGCGTCGCGCATGGCTTCGAGCGCGTCAAACACGGCCGGCAGTTCCTCGTACTCAATCTCGACGAGGGTCAGCGCTTCTTCGGCGATGTCGGCGGACTCGGCCGCCACCGCAACAACCTTTTCGCCCACAAAGCGCACTACATCACGAGCCAGAACCGGCATGTCCAAAAAGAAGCGGCCGAGGCGACGCTCCGGCAGGTCGGCGCCAGTCAGCACCGCATGGACGCCGGGCAGGGCGGCGGCCTGAGACACATCAATCGACCGGATGCGGGCGTGCGGAAACGGGCTGCGGAGACACTTGCCCCATAGCATGCCGGGCAGGGCGATATCGGCCGTATAGCGTGCCCGGCCGGTGACTTTGTCCGGCCCTTCGACGTGGGCGACGGGCTGTCCCACACTGCGCCAGTCTGGCATAGCTTCTCCCTGTGTTGCGCCGCTCCGGGACTCAGGCGGTTCTGCCCGGCTCGGTCAGCCGTTCCAGACGCGCCAGGTAGGCGTAGGCCTGGCTGGCTGTCCGGCCGCACATGGACTCGGAGGGACACAGGTCGCGGCAAACCGCCGGCCGGTCGGGTCTTCCAAACAGGAGGCAGCGGTTGTCGGCGCTCAGCTGAACGCAGCGCACCCCGGCCGGTTTGCCGTCCGGCATACCCGGGATGGCGGATGAGATTGACGGGGCGATGCAACACGCCCCGCAGCCTACGCGACAGTCCATAATAGAGGTGCTCCTTCCTGTTCTTTTGGCCATGTCTCGGGAGAAGTTGCAAGACCGCTAGGATTGGCCGGATTCAGTTGCAAGCTATCATAATTTTGATAATATCAGGCGAATGATGCTTATCCGCATGTGAGGAGACATATGCCTACCATTCGTCCCATCTCGGATTTACGCAACAAAACCCCCGAGATCTCAAAACTCTGCCACGACTCTGGAGAACCGGTTTTCATTACAAAAAACGGCGAAAGTGAGTTAGTGGTGATGAGCGCCGCCGCCTATGAGCGGGATCAGGCCCGCCTGAGACTGTATGAGCTGCTCAATGCGGCCGAAGAAGACGTGCGCCACGGAGATCGGGGGATTGGCGTGAAACGCCTCGCCGTCCTCCTGCGCGGGGCACCGGAATGACGCGACAGGTCCGGGTCCTGCGCCGCGCCCAGACCGACCTGCTCGAAATGCAGCGCTATATTGCGCGGGATAATCCCACGGCAGCCGAAGATATGCTCAGGGCGATGCTTGACCTCATCGCCAGCCTGGGAGAATTCTTGGAGCGAGGACACATACCAAAGGATGCGGTTCTCCGAGCTGCCGGCTATCGTTATCTGCGCTACGGTGAATATCTCGTCTTTTACAAGGTTCTTCGCTCACAGGTCCGCGTGTACAGAATCGTCCACGGACGGCGCAGGTATGAAGACATCTTGTAAAACATAGGATAAAGACACCTGCGAGAGCAAATACCCGCTGGGGAGGACACATGAGCAATCCAGTCAACCCGCAACTCCGCTTCGGCCTGTGGTACGACTTCCGTAACCCGCCGGCCTGGAAACGGCCCTACGACCAGATCTACGGCGAAATCCTCGACCAGATCGTGTGGGGCGAGGCGAACGGCTTTGACGACGTGTGGCTGTCTGAGCACCATTTTATTGACGACGGCTACTCCCCGGCCCTGATGCCGATTGCCGCCGCCATTGCCGCTCGGACCACAAAGATTCGGATCGGCACCAGCGTCATGCTGCTGCCCTTTCACAACCCCGTCCGTCTGGCCGAAGACGCGGCAACCGTTGACGTGATCTCCGGCGGACGCCTGGAGCTCGGAGCCGGGGTGGGCTACAAGGTCGAGGAGTTCGAGGGCTTTGGCGTATCGAGCAAGGAGCGCGGGGCGCGGACCAACGAGTGCCTGGAAATCCTGGCCCGGCTGTGGCAGGGCGAAACCCTGAGCTTCAAGGGCACGTACTACGAGGTCAACAAGGTCAAGCTGACGCCCGAGCCGATTCAAAAACCGCGGCCGCCGCTGTGGGTCGGCGGCTTCACCCCGCCCGCCCTGCGCCGGGCGGCAAAATACGGCGACGGCTATATTGGCGTCGGCCCGCTGACCGAGCACTACCAGCGCTATGTGGCCGCCCTGGAAAAGCAGGGCAAACCCAGCGACAATCTGCGCCTGGCGGGCGGCTTCTTCTGGCTGATCGCGTCCGAAGATCCGGACAAGACCTGGCACGAGGCGGCCGATCACGTGATCTACCAGACCAACGCCTACGCCGAGTGGTCGGCCAAGGCCGGTATGCCCCTGTTTGAGACCATCCGGGATCGGGACCATTTGCGCGAACTGGGGATGCTGCAAGTCGTCGAGGTTGACACCTGCATCAAGATGATCCGCGACTATGCGTCCGAAACGCCGCTGACCCACTACTACTCCTGGACCCTGCCGCCGGGCCTGCCGGCCAGCTGGATCCAGCCCCATCTGGAGCTGTTTGCCACCAAGGTCATTCCCGGCGTGCGCGCCGCTCAGTAAGCGAAAGGAGAGGTCCATGTCCCGTCTATTGGTGTCCGTGTGTGCTTTGGTCTTTTTCCTCTTGGCGCCACCCGCCCACGGTTCGGAATGGGTGATTGATGCGTCCCATTCCAGCGCCCAGTTTGCGGTCCGCCACTTCATGGTTTCAACCGTGCGCGGTACGTTTGGGACGCTGAGCGGTGCGGTGAACCTGGACGAACAGGACATCACCCAGTCGTCGGTCACGGCCGAGATTGAGGTGGCCTCGATTGACACCCGTGAGGCCAAACGGGACGAGCACTTACGGGGCACGGACTTCTTCGATGTCGAACAATACCCGACCATGCGCTTTGTGTCGAAAAAGGTGGAGCAGACCGACGCTACCCGCTATACCGTGACCGGGGACATGACGATGAAGGGAGTGACCAGGCAGGTCGCGTTTGCGGTCGAAGGCTCGCCCACCCCGATCACCGATCCGTGGGGCAATCTGCGGCTCGGCGGCGTGGCAACGGCGACCATCGACCGAACCGAGTTCGGCCTGAGCTATAACAGAGTGTTGGAGGCCGGCGGTGTTACCATCGGGGAAGAGGTGAGAATCACCATCGACTTTGAACTCACCCCCAAACAGGAAGAGCAGTAGACGAGCCGGCACGAGGCACGCAGCCTCGTGCCCGTTCACGCCCTCTTCGGGCAAATATCCAGAATTTCAAATACCGTACAGCGCCTTCACGTTGTCGTGGGTGATCTTGGTCCGCTCCTCGGCGGCAATGCCGTCGAACAGTTCGTCGAGCACCTCGTTGGAGCACGGCCAGGTCGAGTCGGTATGCGGGTAGTCTGAGCCCCACAGCAGGTTCTCAAGGCCGATGAATTTCCGGGTCGCAAGCGCCGGCCGGTCGTCCTCAATGGTGGCGTAGAACTGCCGTCGCCAGACCTCGTGGGGCGGCGTGCCGCTGAACGGCTCGTCCATAGTGCGCCGTTCGCGCTGCAAGCCCTGATCGACACGGTCCAGCCAATGGGCGATCCAGCCGGCGTTGAACTCGGCCACCACGATTTTGAGGCGCGGGTGGCGCTCGCATACCCCCCGGCACATGAACTCGACGATGGTGCGCTGGACCGTGGCCTGGGCTGCGGCATAGTCGGCAATTCCATCGTCACGGACGCGCGGACCGCGATACTCACGCGGCACATAGGACAGCGTGCCGACGTGCATCGACAGCGGAAAGCCGGCCTCCTCGGCCCGGGACCAGATAGGCTCGTAGGCCGGGTCGTAGTACGGCCGCTCAA
>JAGWBB010000099.1:13937-14512 GCA_021296095.1 Desulfurellaceae bacterium
GCGCCGTCCACCAGACCGGGCCGCATCCCGGCGTAGCCCTGCTTGAACAAGGCTACCAGCTCCGGATCCTGCATGTGGGCGACATCGGGCTTGCGGCCGGGCTTGCGGTGCAGCGGTTCGTTACGCGCCAGGCGCGTCGCCGCCATGCCCATGCGGGCGACGCTGACGCCGTGCAGGCCACGCGCCGGGATAACGATGGCGTCCACCTGGTCGCCGACATCCATGACGCGCGGCGCTTCGTCGCCAAAACGGTCGGCCAGGCCGGTAAAGACCTCGCGGCCCTCCACAACGTGCGAATCCGCAGAAATCGGTTTCATGGCTCCCCTCCCAGGACGATAGATGTGGACGACCTGCGTCCGTCATGTCAGCTGCTTCTTGGCTGCACGGGCTTCTGCACGCTAGCACGCACCCGGACGAGCGTGAAGGTGCTGGCGGTCTGGGGCCGGCAGCGGGTTCTAAGCCGAAGCGATGTCTTCCTGCCTGCCCACCAGATGCAGGCCGAGCAGGAGCACGGCGGCCAGGCCGTACATCACCCCAAAGGTCGGGGCGGCCGCCAGCCCGAACACGTTCTGGAC
>JAGWBB010000099.1:14573-14992 GCA_021296095.1 Desulfurellaceae bacterium
CGGACAAACTCGCGTTCGATGACGAACACCAGAATTGCCGCCAAGACCATTGAACTCAGCAAAAAGCCCTGGCTGAGGGCAATGACCCCGTGGATGTACAGGTCGGCCCCAAACGTCGGTGCGACCTCATACAAACTGGAGCCGGCCTTGCGGATGCCGGTCTCAACCAGCTGCAGAGCCCAGGCGGCCAGGGCCGGAATCAGCCCCAGAGCCACGGCCAGGGCGTGGTGGCGCGGAACGGTTTGAAACGCCTGGGCGGTCATCATGATCCCGATCCACAGCAGAATGCCCAGCGTCACCTCCACCGGCACAATCTGCAAGACGAGCGTCATCCCGCCGGTCAGACACAGCACGGCCACCACGGCTCCGTTGATCATCGAGTAGGCCGACCGGGCGCCCATCGCCTTCCAGGCCGGATG
>JAGWBB010000099.1:15054-17331 GCA_021296095.1 Desulfurellaceae bacterium
CGCGTCTCATAGCGGTCCCCGGCCGCCTCGGCACTCTCCAGATTTTGCAGCGAGCCGATTACGTTGAACAGTCCCATGGGGACGATGACCGACAGGTAGCGCCAGCCTTCTCCGCTGCTCAGCAGGGCGAACAGATCGGCCGGCACGGGCTGTGGCAGATGCACGCCGAAGGCATAGGTATCGGTCGGCGGTTCAAACACCGACCAGCCAAAGGCGCGCAGCAGCCAGGCCAGGCCGACACCGGTCAAGACGGCCACAAGCCCGCCCGGCAGCCCCAGGGGCAGGGTCTTGCGGGAGGCATAGCTGACCAGAATGATCAGCATCGGCAGCAGGGCAATGGCCGGAGAGGCGAAGATCTGGAAAATGAATCCCATCGCAATAAAGGTGATGGCAATACCGGCCAGCGCGGCCAGCAGAGCCGCCCGAGGGGTATAGCGTCGCAACCAGTCGCCGACAAACGCGCCGACCGTTTCCAACACCCCGCTCAGAAAACACGCAAACAGTCCGGCCTGCCAGGCCAGGGTAGAATCCCCGGTGAGCTGATAGATTGGCCCCATGATCAGAAAAAAGTAGGCAAACACACTCGGGGTGTTGATCCCGTAGGGCAGCGCCGTGACATCGTTCCGCCCGGTGGCCTGCATCAGCTGCCGGGCTTGCCAGGCGTAAAAGGCGTTGCCGAACAAAATCGACAGGGCCGCCCCGGGCAGGATCCGGCCGGTGACCAGCTCGGGCGGAAAGCCGCACACCACGGCTCCCAGCACGGCGATCAGCATGAGCTGGATCAGGTTATCGATGAACAGCCCGAAGAACCCGTCGATATCACCACGTACAATCCGCATAGGCATGCGCCCATTTGTAGGGATGTTCGAGACATTTTTCCAGGGCAGCGCGACCGATCCGTGACTCATGCTCGATCCGCCTGCTCTGTGCTGGCTGACTCCATATCCATAGCGTGGGGCTTGTTGATCCAGGGTATAACCCTGGTTATACTACGACGTATGAAGACGGCGATTTCGATTCCTGACGATGTTTTCCTGGCGGCTGAACAGTTGGTCAAACGCGTTGGCTCTTCTCGCAGTGAACTGTACACCACAGCTCTTGTCGCATATCTCAAGGACCACCAGCATCAGGGCGTGACCGAGCGCTTAAACGCCGTCTATGCCCAGGCGGAAGAGGCGTCCGAGCTTGACCCGGTGTACCACGCCTTCCAAGTCCTCTCCGTGTCGCGGGAAGACTGGTAATGCGACGAGGAGAGATTTGGTGGGCCTCTCTCCCTGAGCCAAGCGGCTCGATGCCCGGCTACCGCCGACCTGTTGTGCTTATCCAGTCCGACGTTTTCACCGCCAGTCGGATTCGGACCGTACTCGCCGCCACCCTGACCTCAAATGTGAAGCTTGCCCAGGCCCCCGGCAATGTGCTGCTGCCCAAAGAGCGCACCGGGCTTCAGAGAGATGCGATCCTGAATGTGTCTCAGCTCATCACCCTCGACAAGGCATTGCTGACCGAACGGATAGGCAAACTGCGGCCCAAACACCTGCGGGAGCTGGAGGCAGGCTTGCGTCTTGTTCTCGCGCTGTGACACACGAGGAGAAACCGTATGCAAAAAAAGTCCATGCGTGACCTCGATCTCGCCGGCAAACGCGTCCTGGTGCGGGTCGATTTCAACGTCCCCCTGGACAACGCCAGGGTCAGCGATGACACCCGCATCCGGGCTGCCCTGCCGACCCTGAACTATCTCATCGAACGCGGCGCCAGGCTGATCCTGTGTTCCCATCTGGGACGGCCAAAAGGCCGCCCGAGCCCGGCTTACAGCCTGCGGCCCGCAGCTGAGCGGCTGAGCCAGCTGAGCGGACGGCCGGTCCAGATGGCGCCTGATTGCATCGGTCCGGCGGTCCGAGAGCAGGCTGCGGCCTTGCAGGCGGGCCAGCTGCTGCTGCTCGAAAACCTGCGTTTCCATCCCCAGGAAGAGGCCAATGAGGCGGCCTTCTGCCGGGAGTTGGCCGGGCTGGCCGAGGTGTATGTGAACGACGCCTTTGGCTCGGCCCACCGGGCTCACGCCTCAACGGCCGGGGTGGCAGCCCTGCTGCCGGCGGTGGCCGGCTTCCTGATGGAACGCGAGCTGAATTTCCTCGGCAAGGCGTTGACCAATCCCGAGCGACCCTTTGTCGCCATCCTGGGCGGCGCAAAAGTGTCGGACAAGATCGGGGTGATCGAGCGGCTGCTGGGAACGGTTGATCGCCTGATCATCGGCGGGGGCATGGCCAATACCTTTCTCAA
>JAGWBB010000100.1 GCA_021296095.1 Desulfurellaceae bacterium
CTTCGCCCGTCATGATACGAAAGTCGTTCGGCAGCCAGCAGCAGTCCGCACATAGATTGTGTGGATATTCTGGGCCGCCGCGCTTAGTCGCATACCACAGGGCCGAAATGCAATCATGACAACAACATTCGTGTCGGAAAAGCTCTTTGTTTACGGGAAAGTCGATACGAACGGAACTGCATTTGCACGTAATAGTCGCCATAGTTTTTCTCCAGGATTGCGTCCGCATCGTCAGCGAAAGAGGTGGAGAGCTTTTGGCCGCGAACAACCCACCCGTCTCGCTCGGCCCGAGTCGTGAGGCCCAGAACGTCTGTGCCACCGGTACGGAGAGACACCTCCAACCCACGTTCCGTTGACAGTGCGGGACTCAACAGCCCCTCGGCTTTGATCACGCCATCGCTTGAGAACGCTTGTCGCATTGCTTCGGTGACACGGATCACTGTTCACCTCCTTCGATAGCGCTCCTATTCAGACCAGATAGTAGATCGGAGCGGGTTGTGTGTGTCGTTCAGACCTCCCTGTCCGCGAAGAGGGCCCCAGCACGGGAACAGACGACGAAATCTGTTCCATGACGCTGCGCCCTCTACGCCGGACCTACAGCGAATCGGCAAAGCCTTTGATATCGCGGATGGTGGCAGCGTATACGTCGGGGATCGCTTTGCGGAAAAGGACATCGGCGGCGTGGCATGTCCCGTTGACGGTCCGGCTGTAGACCGGCACCCCCGCTGCCATGAGCATCTGATAGTACGTGAGCCCCTCATCCCGCAGGGGGTCTAATTCGTTGACCGAGATGACGTGCGGGGGCAGCCCGTGCAGGTCTTCGCCTGTGGCCCAGTACGGCCAGCACAGCGGATTTTTCGCGTTTTTGCCCTCAGGGTCATAGACGCTCGCCAGCACCCCCATCTGGTGGCGGTTGATCAAGTAGTCGTCGTTCTCGTACAGAGAGCGAAGCTCCTCGCCGGGCTGTGCCCACTCGCCATAAATGTACGGGCACAAGGCGTAGACGCCGGCAATGTGTTCAAGGCGTCCGTCCTGCTTGGCCTGCAAACATGTGGCCAGGGCGAGATTCCCGCCGCCAGACTCACCGGACACAACGATCTTCGAGACCCCCAGGCTGGCCTTGTGGTCGAACGTCCACTGGAGTCCGCTCGTGCAGTCGTTGAGACCGGCCGGAAACGGATGGTTGCCAAGCTTGCCCGCGCCATTGCGGAATTCCACACCGATGGCGACCATGCCGCAGGCCGCGAGTTCGTCGCGCCAGCGTCGATACGCTGGATCATCGGCTGTCAGGATAACCATGCCACCGCCGTGCATATGGTACACACACGGCAGCGGGCCGGACATGTTCTGGGGCAGGTGAATGTACAGATTGATGGCGTTCCCGTCCACGCCGGTGATGACCTCGGTCCGCCGCTCAACATGCGGAATTGCCGGCAGGTCAGCGAGCTGGGCAGTAAACACCGCTGCCATGCCAGCCTCGCTTTCGGCACAGAAGCGGAGCTTTTCCGGCAGGGGCGAGTCCGCGCTGACCGGCACGGGCGGCAGGGCTACATCGAGCTTGAAGGGGGCACAGGCGGCAACCAGGCGGGGGTCGGTGCGGGGGTCGGTCTTCAAGACGTGGGCAGGATTGCCGAGACGGCCTGGTAGGATAGGCAGATCGTTCGTGTGAGATACAGCTGTTGTCATGGGGTTACTCCTTTCCTCGCACCCTGCATACCAAACCCTCATGGCAGAGAAAAGAAGTCGGACGGAGACCCGGTGTCGGCAGACTCGTCAGCCCTCTCGGTCTGGGCTTGCGCACAAAACCGTGGCTGTGAGAGACTCGCAGACGGCTGGCGCTCCATGAGGAATCCAGCCCATTATCAGAGGGAGGAGCAGGCATGGAACGCATGAGCCCTGAAGAATGCCGGAGTTTCTTACTCAGTCCGGTGCGGACCGGCAAGCTCGCCACCGTGCGGAAAGATGGCCGGCCCCTGGTCGTACCAGTGTGGTACGATCTTGAGGCAGAGGTCCTGGTCTTCATGACTGGGCGTGACTCGATCAAGGCCCGCAATATACGTCACGAGCCCCGGGTCAGCGTGTGTGTCGACGATGAGGTGACACCGTTTGCGTATGTCGAACTCGCAGGCACAGCCGTCATGTCCGATGATGCAGACCAGGCGCGCTATTGGGCGACACGGATTGGCGGGCGCTATATGGGGCAGGCGTTAGCCGAGACCTATGGGCAACTCAACAGCGGGTCAGGAGAGTTGATCGTCCATGTCACGCCAACGCACCTGCACGGGTATAAAGATGTGACCGGTCGGTATCCACAGCCGACGTAGCCGCACGGACCCGCACGGTCGGTATGCAAGGTTCCCGTATAACACTTTTTTAGACTGCACGACCGTGCTCAGGCAGGGGCGTGGCATCGTGCCGCTCCGGGCGCTGGACGCCCGGCGGCAGGCTGTATAGGTTTGCCTCCAGTACCCGAAAGGTGGGTGAGGCCGACTCCCTTGAGAGAGTATCGCCTGCCTTTCACGAAAGGCGGTTCTTATGGCCATGTCTGGAACGGCGGAGTTCGATCTGCGCATCTTTTCCTATCTGCCCAACCCTCGGATTTGGAAAGCCACCATTGCCGCGCGGCTGTGCGGTGTCCGGCTCGACCTCAGAGGCGCCAAACCGCGCGATTTGGCGCAGTGGCTGTGGGACTTCGAGGCCCGGCCTCTGACCGATGCGGAACGCGAAGCACCACAGACGACCGAACGGCAGGGACGGACCGGCTTTTCGGGCCGCTTGTACAAGACCGAGGCGTTTCTGGACGCCCACCCGTTCGGCACCGTGCCGGCCGCCTTCAGCCCGGACGGCAGGGTCGGCATCTTTGAATCCAACAGCATCATGCGAGCCGTGGCCCGCCTGGGTCAGGACCGCTATCCCCTGTACGGCACGGACGCCTATGCTGCGGCGCGTATCGACAGCTTTCTTGACACCAGCCTGGTCTTTGCCCGGGATATGCAGCTGTATCTTCTGGCCCTGGCCAACGGTTCGCTGACGGCCGACCTCCAGGTCAGAATGGGCGACGCCTTCGGGGTTTTTCTGGCCGGGATTGAGCGGGGCCTGGCGCCAGACCGGCAGTTCCTGGTTGGCGGCACCATCAGCCTGGCCGATATTTGCTTTGTGGCCGAACTGACGCTGTTCTCGAACGAGAAGGCCCAGGCGACTCGCCTGGCCGAACACGGTCTGAAGTGTCTGTTTCACGACGATATTCCGGCCCAATTTCCGCGCACGTTTGCCCACTATGACAAGCTGTGTCAGCACCCGGCGTTTGAGCCTGATGTCGCCCCGTATGTGGACAAGCTGGAACGCGATATTGCCAGGGACAGACACAGCGGACGATGATCCGTTCTTTCACTATCCACTTTTGTGCGGCGGTCAGCGCCCTTCGTAGGGGCGGGTCTCGAGCCCGCCCCTGCCGCGTGATGGGCTGGTTATCATCGTCCACTTTTGGCACAATAGCGTGTCTTGTTCGGAGGGATGACAGCTCGGTCGTTCCTCCTTTTCCGTATGCAGCATTAAGGGAGACACTGTGGAATCTTTAGGCGACTGGCAGCGCAGCTGTCCGTGTGGAGCTCCTCGGAGCAGTCAGGTGGGGCAGGAAATGGTGCTGATGGGCTGGGTGCACTCCCAGCGTGATCACGGCGGCGTCACGTTCATTGACCTGCGTGACCGCTCGGGACTGGTTCAGATTGTGTGTAATCCGCAGGTCAGCCCGGCCGCCCATAACCAGGCCAAGGCTCTGCGGGCCGAGTTTGTGGTGGCCGCCCAGGGGCATCTGGAGCGGCGCTCGGCGGACACGATCAACCCGAATCTGCCGACCGGCGAGGTCGAGCTGGTCGTCGATGAGCTGCGCATTCTGAATCCGTCCCGCACGCCGCCGTTTCCGATTGAGGACGACACCGAGCCGACCGAAAATACCCGCCTGCGCTACCGCTACCTGGATTTGCGACGGCCCAAGATGTTTGAGAACCTGCGCCTGCGCCACCGCCTGGCCAAGATTGTCCGCGACTACCTGGACGGTCAAGACTTTCTGGAAATCGAGACGCCGATCCTGACCCGCAGTACGCCCGAAGGCGCGCGCGACTATCTGGTCCCGAGCCGCGTCAATCCGGGCGGATTTTTTGCCCTGCCCCAGTCGCCCCAGCTGTTCAAACAACTGCTGATGGTCAGCAGCGTGGACAAATATTTCCAGATCGTGCGCTGCTTTCGGGATGAGGATCTGCGCGCCGACCGACAGCCGGAGTTCACCCAGATCGACGTTGAGATGTCGTTTGTCCGGCCCGATGACATTTTCCGTCTGATCGAGGGCATGGCCGTGCGGCTGTGTCGAGAGGTCAAAGGCTTTGAGCCGCCGACCCCGTTCCTGCGCCTGCCGTATGCCGAGGCCATGGCCCGCTACGGCACCGATAAACCGGATATCCGCTTCGGCCTGGAGTTGCAGGAACTGACCGAGCTGTTCAAAAACACCGACATCAAGGTCTTCCGCGAGGTGGTGGCCGGCGGTGGGGTGGTGCGCGGCATTGTCGTTCCCAAGGCCGGATTTTCGCGCAAGGAGATTGACGATCTGACGCCGCTGGCGATCAGTTTCGGGGCCAAGGGGCTGGCCTGGTTTCGGATGACCGCGTCCGGCTGGCAGTCGCCGCTGGCCAAATTTGTCGGCGACCAGGATAAGCAGGCCATTGAGGCAGCCCTGGATCTGCAAGAGGGCGACCTGGTGGTGATTGTGGCCGATGCCGAGCCGGTGGTGTGCGATGTTCTGTCCCGGCTGCGGCTGCACCTGGGAGACGCCCTGGGCCTCATCCCCAAAGAAGAGTTCAACTTCCTGTGGGTAACGGATTTTCCGCTGCTCGAGTATAACGCCGAGGCCCAGCGCTACACGGCCATGCACCATCCCTTCACCTCCCCGCACGACAGCGACCTTGGGCTGCTGGACACCGAGCCCGGAAAAGCCCGGGCTTTTGCCTATGATCTGGTCCTCAACGGGGTGGAGCTGGGCGGCGGCAGCATCAGAATCCACCGTCAGGACATCCAGCAGAAGATGTTCGGTCTGCTGGGCATAGACGAGGTCGAGGCTCAGGAGAAATTCGGTTTTCTGATGGAGGCGCTGTCCTATGGGGCACCCCCGCACGGGGGCATTGCGCTGGGCTTTGACCGTCTGGCCATGCTGTTTGCCGGGGCGGACTCGCTGCGCGAGGTGATTGCCTTTCCCAAGACGGCCAAGGCTGTGTGTCTGATGACAAACGCCCCCGGCCAGGTCGATGCCAAGCAGCTGCGTGAGCTGAGTATCAAAGTGGACGGCCAAGCTCCTCGTGATGGCCGATGATGTCTGTGACCACGAGTCCCTTTAACTGACTGCTCGGGGCCGGAGATGGTTCGTCCATCTGTCTTGCTGTGTCTCGCCCTGGCGTGCGTCTTCGCTCAGGCCGCGACCGATAGCGGTTCCGCTTGGGCCCGCAGCTGCGCCAGTTCTGATTCGGACACCACTCTGACGATACGGCCCGACGATTCGCGCTGGCCGGCCTTCCTGGCCTGGGCCGAGGACCGCCGGCTGTTCACGTCGCGGCTGCTCGGTTTCCGCGCCGGCGCGGGCGTCAGCCTTGTGTGGGCGCCGGGCACCGAGTGGGAAGCCCAGGTGACGCTGCCGATGGGTCAGGCGCTAGGCCATCTGATTGCCGAACGCAACTGGCGGGACGTGGATTTTCCTGAGTTTTTTGCCGAACGCGGGGGCGTCTACGGAATAAATCTGGCCGAGCGGCTGGCCATGCTTGACCCAGGCTCTCCCGCTCCATGGCGGGCGTTTTTCGACAGCTTGGCAGACACCCACCTGTCGGCCCGTGTGTCGGCCATCGCGCCGGACGGACAGTCCGCCGAGGTCAGTTTCGGCTCGGGCCGCGTCGTGACCTACTCGGTCGAGCGGCTGTGGCTCGACCTGAGCAGCTTTCTGACCGATTGCCACATTGCCGAGTTTTTGCAGGCTTCTGATCGACCCGACCAACCCGACCCGCAGCCCCCGGCTTCCGAGCCCGGCCCCGAGCCACCGGCCGCCTCGCCCGGACAAGCCGTGTATGAACGGCAGTGCAGCGGCTGTCATGGGACTCGGGGCGACGGTCAGGGGGTGTTTGCTTCACACCTGAGTCCCCGGCCGCGTGATTTTACGCAGGCCCGTTTTCGCTACCGTTCGACCCCGACCGGCCAGCTGCCGACCGATGAGGATGTATACCGCTCGGTGGCCCACGGCTTGGCCGGCAGCGGGATGCCCGCGTTTCAGGCTTTTCTGAGCCCGGCCGACATCCGCGACGTGGTGGCTTATATAAAGCGGTTTTCTGCTCGCTTTGAACGCGACCCCGCTCCGCGTCCCCTGGCTCTGCCGGTTCCTCCGGCGGTCTCTGCCGAGCGTATCGCGCGCGGGGCGCGGCTCTACGGGGACTCGGGCTGCACGAGCTGTCACGGCGACAGCGGCAAGGGCGACGGCCGCTCCGGCCAAGACCTGAAAACCTCTGAGGGAGAGCCGATCACGCCTCGGGATTTGACGGATAAATGGCGCTTTCGCGGCGGCTTCAGTCCCCAGGCGGTGTTTCAGCGCCTGATGACCGGTATGGATGGTTCCTCAATGGCGTCGTACCGCGACGCCCTGACCGAAGACCAGACGTGGGATCTGGTCTTTTACGTGCTTGACCTGTCGCCTCAGGACAGGCCGCAGGCACGAGACACGACAACCACACTCAGGAGGTCTGGATGGGAAAACTTGATGGCCGGACGGCAATAATCACGGGCGGAGCGAGCGGGATCGGCGCAGCAACGGTGCGGCTGTTTGTCGAACAGGGCGCCCGCGTTTTGATCGCCGACCTCCAGGAGGAAAAGGGACAGGAGCTGGCCGCCAGCCTGGGGCAAGATACCGCTTTCCTGAAGGTGAACGTGACCCGCGAGGCCGAGGTCAGCGGGGCGATTGATACGGTCGTGTCGCGCTGGGGCCGGCTCGACTGTGTGTATAACAACGCGGGCTTTGGGGGCGCCTTGGGGCCGATTGAGACGACCCCGGTTGAAGAGTACGACATGACCTTTGACGTGCTGCTCAAGAGCGTCTTTCTGGGCATGAAGCACGCCGCGCCGGTCATGAAGCGCCAGCGCACGGGCAGCATCATCAGCACGGCCAGCGCGGCCGGTCTGGAGGCCGGCATGGCGCCCCACCTGTACAGCGTGGCCAAGGCCGGGGTCGTGCAGCTGACCAAGTCGGTGGCCCTTGAGCTGGGCGAGTACGGGATCCGGGTCAACTGCATTTGTCCGGGCGCGATCGTGACCCCGCTGGCGGTTGGCCGGCCCGAGCCCAGGGCGGAGCAGGTGCAGGCTCTGCGGGACAACGCCGCCCGCATGCACGCCCTCAATCGGGTCGGGGAGCCCGAAGAAATCGCCCGGGCCGCGCTGTGGCTGGCGAGCGACGATTCGAGCTTTGTGACCGGCCAAGCCCTGGCCGTTGACGGTGGGGTGACGGCCGGCCGACCGTGGCGGAATCTGCCCGAGTTCCAGCGCACGCCGCATCCGATTCGGATGTATCGCCTGCCGGAGGAATAGACATGCTGGGCGCTGGCCTTATGGCATCGGCACTTTGAACAGGACCGCCGCTGTCAGCGCGATGTTCGTGGCAATCATCTGATAGGCATCATCAGCCGCACAGGACGGTCATTTCGGGCTGATTTGGTTGTGTCTCAATTTGAAATTCCTAGCGCGAAGTCTGTTTGCAAATGACAAATGGGCTATCGGGAAGTTTCTCGCAGTTCAGGCCACATTCGTAATCGGCATTTTCCCATCTCTCAAGCGCGACCACCCTCGTTGCCGCGCCGCGGCATTCCTGCAAGGAGGAATAGACGCCGATCCTTCGGCTAACGCTAAGCTTGTCCTTGTTCGGGTAGACATGTCCTGTCCAAGTATCTTCCGAGATACATGCTGTCGCTAGAGTGGTTCACGATAGGTTGTAGCCATTGGAGCGGTCGTGTGATAGCAGCCGAGGGCGGAGGACCACAGGATGC
>JAGWBB010000101.1 GCA_021296095.1 Desulfurellaceae bacterium
AATCTGTTGCAGCACGGGCGAGGCGCGCCAGTCCTGGGGCTGTCCGCTGGCCAGCCAGTCTTCGTAGGCCACGACCGAATCAAACGCGGTGCTGACCGGACCGGTTCGGCGGGTATCGCGGTACAGAGACTCGATATTTTTGAGCGAGTAGCGCGGCTCACCAACCCGCAGGCCCTGGCGGATAACCGTATACAGATCGACGAACACGTTGTGTCGCAGCAGCTCATCGACCTCGGTCTCACGGGTTCCGTAGCGGCCCATCAGGCGGCGCACCACAGCGACTTCATAGTTGGCGTAATGGTAGATGTGCAGCGCCGGGTCAGCCTGCCAGCGGGCGAACACCCAATCGACAAAGCCCTCAAAGGCCCGCTTTTCCTGAGCGGCGTCGTGAGCCCACCAGTCGACAAAGCGGGGGACGCCGTGTTCGAGGCAGGTCACCCCGAACAGGTATTCCAGCCCGCCCTTCATCAGCGGATAGCCCTCACGCGGAGACTCGGGTGGCAGCAGGGCCAGGCCCTTACGCGGATCGTCCGGCGCGGGTTCCACGATTTGATATGCTGGTCTGTCGGTCCCGGCAGACGCAAGCTGGAGTCGGGCCTGATCCCGTAGCCGGACAAACACCGCGTCATCCAGGCGCGCCACGTGCTGACGCTCGGTTTCGGCCAGGCCGCGCAGCGTCTGGACACCTGCGGCGTGCAACTTCTCGACCTGGGTCTGGCTGATGTTGGCCACCCGGCACAGGTGATCGCTCGATTCGAGCAGCGCTTCGGCGTGCGACTGCCAGCGGCCGTTCTCGTCCCAGGGGTTAGGCAGCGGAGGACTATCGAGGTCAAAGCCATCCAGGAAGGCGACAAAGGCGCTTTTCAGCGACCGGTAGTAATAGATGTAGTCGGCCGTCCGAAACGTGTGCGCCCGGCCGTCGCCCGTCACACAGTGCAGCTGCTCGGGACACCGCCCCTGGACCGCTTCGAGCAGGTCGGCATACGCGCACAGCTGGATCACAAACTCGGGCCGTACCGTCCGCGCCAGCTTGGTCTCCCACGGCTCGTAGACGTAGTCGCCCAGCCGTGACGGCGCTGCAACCCGGATCAGGAAATCGGCTTCGCCAAGCCGATCAGCCTCGTCCAGCAGGCCGTGGAAAATCACCTCGTGCCCCGCCTGCATGGCGCTGCGGGTGAGCGCCGCGCGATCCCCGCCGGACGGGACGCGATAGACGTGGCGGCCCTGGTCTCGGAGCTGCTTGAGGAAGGCCTGCTCGTGACGGCGACCGTGTCGGCCCAGGCTCAGCTGCTGGGCCGACTCCGCATCCGGCTGAGCGGCCTCGGGGTCGTCGAGGCACCTGCGCGTCATCCACGTCGCAAAGGGCGAACTCAGAAATTCGAGCAGGTCGGAAGGGGTGTACAGATACCGATGCGTAGCCTTGCGCATGAGCGGTAGTCCTGACGCACTTATTCCAGGACGACTCCCCGAAAGGACGAGCCAAAGCTCACTCCGGTCACGTGGGGCTGGGCGGCCAGCAGGGATTGGACGGAATGGCGGGCGTGAAACTCCTGGCGGATAGCGCTGAAGTCGGCGTCGGCCCCGCCGCCCTCGCGGAGTTCGGGCAGGATATGGTCGAGCTGGTGCAACAAGACCCGGACCTGTTGGCGGTTATGGACCGACCAGACCACTTCCTGGCCGACCCCGACCTTGAGGCTGTCGTTCAGAAACAGCAGCGGAAACCCCTCCTGCTGGGCCAGATTGTGGAGCAGATGGTAGTCGTCGGCCTGGCGCGGATTCAGATAGGCAATGCCTTCGAGCAGGGACTCGGCGTCGGTCGCAATCCGCACCGCCACGGCAACCAGCCACACCCCTTCCCGGCCCTGATAGCCGACGAGACGCACGGTGATCGGCAGCCCTTCACGGCGGAAGGAGAACAGCTCGCGCACCCGCATGGCCAGCCCGGTTTTGCGCCGCCCGGTCAGGCCGACCAGGAGGGGCGCGTAGAGCGCCTGCTGGCGGAGCCGGGCATGATAGCCCTTGGCCACATTGATTTTCACAGCGCGCTTCTCCTTGGCTCACACGTCCAGTCTCGCCTTATATGCGCTGCGGCGCGGGGTCAAGAGAACATGACACGAAGTCGAGAGTCACCACCCGGACGAGGCTTTTCTTCCCATCGAATCCCATTACCTCATAGCCGGCTCCCGGCTCAAGCTTTATTCCGAGCGGAGTGAGGGATTGTTGGGGGAGCAGGGTAACATCGGCTCCAGAATCGACCAGCATTGGCACTTCTGGTACCGTTTTCCCCGTTTCTGGATTGCGCAGCGTGACCCGGGCCAGTGGAGCAGGCGGGTGAAAAAGTCGGGCATCATACGCCGGCATCTGGATCGGCCTCAAGGACAACAACCTGCTTCTCGAAATCCGCAGCTTGCTCAGGATGCACCAGACGTGGGCTGCCTGTATATGCGCCAGTCTGGACCTCCGCCTCGGGGATCAGGATATACACCTTCGCTTTTTCCGGAAGACGAACTGAGGACAGCAGACGAATCTTTCCATTCTCGACAACGCCCTCAAGGGCTACAGCTCCCATGCTTCACCCCGCTTGTTCCAGGCAGATGAGCAGCAGCTATCTCCCCTGCTCGGCAATCAGGGCGTCAAGCTCTTGACGTAGACGGTCGAGCACCATGTCGTAGCCGAAGTGACCGAGCTTGGTACTCTTCTTTTTGAGATTGACCGTTGTCGGCCCACACCACAGACCCAGGTCGGCGTCATCCGTCTCGCCCGGACCGTTCACCCGGCAGCCCATGACGGCGATGGTGATATCGTGCTGTTTGGCGTAGGCCGTCATGGCTTTGACCTGCTGGGCGAGTTCGACGAACTTTTCGTTCTCGACCCGCGAGCAGCTCGGACACGAAATGATGTTCAGCCCCGAGTCCAGATCGGGTACCGACCGAAAGCGTCCGTTTTTGACATCGTCGATGATCTGAAATCCTGCCGTCACTTCCTCGTGCTTGCGCTCGTTGGGCAGGGTCAGGGACACGCGCAGGGTATCGCCGATGCCCTGCGCCAGCAGCTTCTCAAACGCGATGCGGCTCTTGATGATCCCGTCGGGCGGCAGCCCGGCTTCGGTTACGCCGAGGTGGAGCGGGACATCGGGCCGCGCCGCAGCAAAACGCGTGTTGGCCTCGACCACCTTGGCCGGGTCCGAATCCTTGAGCGACACCACAAAACGCTCAAAGCCAAGCTCCTCCATCAAACGGCAGTGGTACAGCGTGGACTGAATCAGAGCCTCCATCTGATCGCCCGGATATTGGGCCAGAAAGGCCGGGGCGACCGAGCCACAGTTCACTCCCACCCGTATTGCCACGTCGTTATCGCGGGCGATATCGACCAGCCAGGCGACCTTCTGGGGAATGCTTTTGGCCTTCTCAATATGGTGCAGATGGCCGGGGTTGTAGCGGATCTTGTCCACATACGGGGCGACCGCAGGCGCGACCTTGTAGTTCTCCTGGAGGTCAACCGACAGGGTGGCGGTCGTTTGGGCGCGGATCTCTTTGAGCGCGGCCGCCTCCTTGGGGTTATCAACCGCAATGCGGACCACACCGGCCCCGGCCTGCTGCAACTGATGGACCTGGGCAACCGTGGCGTCGATATCGGTCGTCTTGGTCGCGCACATGCTCTGGACAAGGAGCGGGGCGCCGGAGCCAAGTTCGGCCTGGCCGATCCGCACGGCGCGGGTGGAGGTCTGTTTCATGGTCTTTCCTGGTCTGAGCCCACACGATCAGTGCAGGATCGGCATTTTGGCGATAGGCGCCTGCGGGTTTTTTTTGGCGTACTCTTGCAGTTGGCTCTGCACCTCTGCAATCCAACGCTGAGCTTTGTCTTCGTCGATCTCCCCGGCTTCCCGTTTGCGTTCAATCTCGTCTAGAAATCGCTCATAAAAGGTTTTCATGCCCCGCTCCTTCGGGTCAGCTTGGCAGAAAAGGAGGCTGGCGTCTAGGCCGAGATAGGGAGCCCGGCTCAGAACGGCTCGGACTCGAGGGTGACGGCGATCTGCATGGGTTTTCCGGCCCGAATAAAGGTGAAGGTGACCCGGTCGCCTGGTTCGTAGGAGCCCAAGGCTCGGGAAAAAGCCTGGGCGTCAGGGATAGGGGTGTCGTTGATCGCAATGATCAAATCCCCGGGCAGGTCAGCCGGCGCATGCCGGTTTGTGTACACGTGGTGGGCGATGGTCAGCGGAATGGCAAAGGCGCCGGCCGGCGACATGGACAGGGCCAGGACGGCGACCCTGAACCAGTTGGTGCCCTGCTGTTGAGGCGTGTTGGCGCCGATAAATCCGGCCCGGGCGGCCGGACTGCCGGGGATGACGCTCAGAACTTGGACGCCCTGCAGCCCCTCGTGTTCGGGCGTCGCGTACAAGGCGCCCAGATAGGTCCGCTGCTCGGTCGGCTGCTCGCTTTCAGCGGCAGCCCAGAAGTCTGGCGGCAGAGCGTCAGGGGCGGGCTCGGTCGGGTCTGAGGCGTGATCCGTGGCCTGGCCGAGTATGACCTGAGACGGAGCCCCGGACGCCTCGGGCGCCGCTGGCTGGGCGACAGCCTGTTCGAGAGTGTGGGGGGCGTCGAGCGTGACCGGTTCGGCCGTGTCCGGGCTGGGCTGACTCTCCTGGGCGTGCGGGACGAGGGGCCAGACACACAGCGCAAGCGCGAGCCCGAAGGCGTATATTTTCATCGCTCCCCCTCCTTCCCGTGCGGACGGCCCATTATTCCAGCGCCAGGAGAATATGCAAGCCGTTGCTAGTCAAGGCCGGCCAGGACCTGTTCGAGGCCTTCGACCGGTACCATCGCCCCGACTTTCTTGAAGCGGACGATGCCCTGTTTGTCGATGATGACATAGGCGCGGTTGCCGAGCCGTTTGTCTTCGTCCAGCCAGCCGGTATAGTCACGAATCACCTCGGGCGCGGCAAAGGCGCTCAGGAGAGGGTAATCGAGCTTCAGCTGCTGGGTAAAGACTTTTTGGGACGCACCGTGGTTGGTGCTGATGCCGAGGACTTTTGCGTTGAGTGTTTTCTCCACCCCCTGACCGGAGGATAGTTGCAGGGTTCAACCGGAGGTGAAGTCGAGGACATAGAACAGCAGGACGACGTTGTCCTTGTCCCGAAAGTCCTTGAGGCACACCTGGCTGGCGTCGCTGGACGGCAAACAAAAATCTGGAGCCGGGCTGCCGACCTCGGCCTGAGCCCAGGCCTGGCCGCTCAGCGCCAGCGCCAGCAGCGCCCCGATCACCAGCTGCAATCCTGTGTACATAGAGTATCCTTTCTCACTGGCTGGACTTGCCCCGGCCGTCGCCCTAGGATCGGCCCTAGCTCAGGAGGACACCATGGCCAAAGCCCAGCACTGTCTGATGTGCGCCGAAAAGTTATACACCATGAGCAACTACGGGGAACCCGCTGACGGCCGCTGGCCGCCGACGGTCGAAGACGAGCGCTACGGCACACTGGTCATCTGCCCGGCCTGCGATTCGGCCCACCTGACCTTTATCGACGACACGCCTGGTCATCCCCCTGTTCGCCGTATCCGCAGCCTCAAACCGCCCGACTAAACCGAGTCGGCCGGCCGAAACTTGACCAGCGTCATGTCCGGCGTCACGTCATCATAGGTGGCGACGACCGGCATGCCGATCCGCATTGCCGCAGGGTCGCAGCCGACGATATTGGTCGTCAGGCGCGGGCCTTCGTCCAGCTCGACAATCGCCACCACATACGGCACGTCCTCGCGGAAAGCCGGATGGGTCGGCGCCTGGGCGATGGTGTAGGAGTACACCGTGCCCCGGCCGGACGCCCGTATCCAGCCCAGCTCTGAGGACAGACACTCGGAGCACACCTCGCGCGGGTAGAACAGCACCGCGCCACAGCTCTTGCAACGCTGGATCTGAAGCTCGTGGCGTTTAGCGGCATCCCAGAACGGCTGCGAGGAGACGGTCGGACGGGGAAGGGGCTTGGTATAGTCTGGCATGGGCTCCTCCTAGTTGACGCCGATCACCACGCTGCACTGCTCGCTCATGATGCCACCGTTGCCGTTGACATAGCCAAGTCTGGCGGTCTCGACCTGGCGCGCCTCGCCCCGACCCATCAGCTGGCGCACGCCCTCAATCAGATGGCTCATGCCGCCGGCCAGACCGGGCTGGCCGAACGACAGCTGACCGCCGTGAGTATTGGACGGGAAGTCGCCCTGATAAGACAAGTCGTGGTCCTCAACAAAGCGGCCTCCCTCGCCCTTAGGGCAAAAGCCGGCGTCTTCCAGGGTGACCAGGACCGTGATCGTGTAACAGTCGTAGGGCTGCACAAAGTCCATGTCCTGGGGCGTGAGCCCGGCCATGCCGAAGGCGGCCTCGGCCGCAGGTTTGACCAGGGACGTGGTCAGGCTCTCGGCCCGCGTGATGCTACAGTGGCCGCCCGCCTCGCCGGCTCCCAGCAGATAGACCGGGGTGTGGGGGCTGTCCTTGGCCCGCTCGGCGCTGGTGACGATGAACGCCCCGCCGCCGGTGCACGGACTGACGATCTCCAGCAGATGCAGCGGATCGACGATCATGCGCGAGTTGAGCACGTCCTCAACGCCGATCTCCTTGTTGCCAAACAGAGCCGCAGGGTTGCGGCAGGCGTTTTTGCGCTGATCGACGGCGACCTTGGCCAGCTGCTCGGACGTGGTGCCGAACTCGTGCATGTGGCGCTGGGCAATCAGGGCATAGCCCGGATTGGCCGCGATCAGGCCGTAGGGCGCGTCAAACTCGGCGTCCAGGCGCGGGAACGGCGGGGGTTTGCCCACGCTCATCGTCTTGCTGGTCCACGAATCGCCCAGGACGCACAACACGTTGTCACACATGCCGGCTTCAATGGCTGCGGCCGCCCGCCAGAACATGCCGGTGGCCGACGCTCCGCCCAACTCGACCAGATCGAAATAGCGGGGGTGGAATTGCAGGTATTCGGAAATGACCGACGGCCACAGCACGCTGTAATCGCCAATCGCCATGCCTGTCAGCAGGCCGTCGATGTCCTGCTTTTTCAGACCCGCGTCGGCAATCGCATCCCGCGCCACTTCCCCAATAATCCCCAGCGGCGTTTTCCCGCCGCCGCCCTTTTGGGGGGTCATCTCAGCAAAGCCAGTAATGGCCGCTTTTCCTTTCAGACTCATGCGTGTCCTCCTATGACGCCAGGGCTTTGATGCGGGCTACAATCTGCGGCAGCACAAGCCCGGCCTTGTCCTGGATGATGAAATCGGCCGTGGCGTCCGTCAAGTCGGTCGGCTCGGGATTGATCTCAATGACCCGTGCTCCGGCTTCCTTGGCCACGCCGGGCATGGCCGCAGCAGGATACACCACCGCCGAGGTGCCGATCACCAGCATCAGCTCGCAGCTGTGGGCCTCCTGGTAGGAGCGGGACAGGGCGTGGGGGGGAATCGGCTCGCCGAAAAACACGCCGGCCGGCTTGAACACGCCGCCACACGCACAGTACGGGGGCAGACTCTCGAGCGACACCTCGGTCAGGGGCAGGCTGGTATCGCAGCGCTGGCACACCACTTGGCGCATATTGCCGTGAAACTCAATCACGTCCTGGCTGCCGCCGGCCTGGTGCAGATTATCGACATTCTGGGTGATGATGCAGCCCAGCAGCCCCACCTGTTCCAGCTGGGCCAGGGCGTAATGCCCCGGGTTGGGCTGGGCCGTTTTCAACTCGGTAAAGTCGCGCATCATCTGCCAGACTTTGCCCGGGTCACGCCGAAAGGCGTCAATCGTGGCGTACTCCTCGGGATCGTAACGGTCCCACAAGCCGCCCGGATCGCGAAAGGTCGGAATCCCGCTCTCGGCCGAAATGCCCGCGCCGGTCAGGGCGATCGTCTTGCGGGACGTGCGAATGGCCTGGGCCGCGCGTTCAATCCGCTCCTGCATAGTCGTGTCCTCCGCCGGGCCGGATTCGTCATGCGGGCCGGCCGCCATGCTGATCTGCTCATGTCCTGAGTCTTTCGTCAAGGAATTTTTGTACGACCGCCACAAAAGCCTCGGGCTGGTCCAGGAAGACGTGATGGCCGGCGCCGGGGATGTCTGCCACAGCGGCGTCCGGGCAGCCGGCACGCAGCTCAGCCAGGCCGCGGGCCGACAGCGTGGTGCTGTTCTGGCCGCGGACAAACAGGCATGGACAGCCGAGTTCGGACAAGCGCGGGCCGAGATCGACGGGCGCCCTACGCAGTGCCGCCCGGTCGCTCTTCAGCCTGAGCCGCCCGTCCGGCGCGGGACGGACGCTGTGCCTGGCAATCGCCCGGAACAGCTCGGGCTGGGGGCGGCTGTCGGTCGGCAGCAGGCGAAACCGCCTCAGCAACTCGTCTTCGTCCCGGTAGCTCGGGGCGGGTAGCGCCCGCACCAGGCGCATGAAACGGCTGTTCGACAACGATCAGGGCCCGCGGCCGTGGTGTCCGGGTGAGGGTATAGGCCAGGGCGATAAAACCGCCCAGCGAGTGACCCAGCAGGACCGGCCTGTCCGGATCCAGGGCGGTGATCAGGCCGTGCAGGTCGGCGACATAGTCGTCGATTTCGTACGCTCCCGGGCCGGCCCAGTCCGTGTCGCCGTGGCCGCGCAGGTCGGGCGCCAGCACCCGGTAGCGGTGGCTGAGGACGGGTGCAATATGATCCCACCAGTGGGCGTGGGCAGCTCCGCCGTGGAGCAGGATCAGCGGCGGCCGGCCCAACTGGCCCCAGGCCAGATAGTGGACGCTGAGGCGACCGAGCCGAATGAAGTGGCGCGTCGGCGTCATGGCCTCAGCCCTGTTCGGCAGCCCTGACCAGACCTGCGGCGCAGGCCGGCTGACTGCCGAAGTGAAGGTGGATATAGCTGGCCAGGCAGCGCTTGTAGGCATAGCCCTCCGGGCGCGGGCTGTCGCCGGGGCGTTTGCGGACCGCATACACGGCGCGTATCGGGTCACGGCACAAGTCGGGCTCCTCAAGCTCCGAATAATGGAACTCGTGGCCTCTGACCGTGCCGGCCGGAAAGAGGCCGTGGCCCGCCTCAAGGCTCACCTCGACGTAACCCAGGGCGCTTAGCCGCGGCAGCACGCGCACCGTGGTCGGATAGATGCCGACCATGGGAAAGCGCCTCCCCTGCCCGTCTCGAATAGCGTCGGCCAGGTACATCAGCCCCCCACACTCGGCGTACACCACACCCCGGTCTTCGATAAAATCCCGAACCTCCCCACGCAGGGAAACGTTGGCCGCGAGCCGGGCGGCGTGCAGCTCGGGATAGCCCCCGCCGAAGTACAGCCCCTG
>JAGWBB010000102.1:0-23107 GCA_021296095.1 Desulfurellaceae bacterium
CCAGCCTCAAATGTCTGATCTGGCAGAGCAGGCCAGACGCTACGCCGGAGAAGGCTTTGACAGCCTGTGGATGGCCCAGGCGGTCGGCCGCGGGTTTATGATCCCGGACCCGTTTATTGCCCTGGCAACGGCTGCCAATGTCACGACGGACATAGAACTCGGAACGGCCGTTCTCCAGCTCCCGCTATATCACGAGACCGACCTGGCTCACCGCATTTTTTCCCTGACGCAGGTGTGTGGCGAGCGCCTGACGCTGGGCCTTGGCGCGGGTTCCACCGAAACCGATTTTGTCGCCTTTGAGCGCGACTACGCCACGCGCTTCAAGACCTTTGACGCCGGCCTGGCCCGTCTCAAGACCCTGTTGGCTGAGGGCAAGAACGAGCGGGCCGACCTGACGCCGTGGCAAACGGTTGCCGGCGGTCCGCCTCTGCTGCTCGGCAGCTGGGGCGCCGGGGTGGAGCGGGCGGCCAGCGATTTTGACGGCTGGATCGCCTCGGCTCACTACCGGACCCCCGACCAGGTCATTGCCGCGCTACGCCGTTACCGTGCGGCCGGTGGCAAGCGGGCCATTGTGTCCACCATTCAGCTCGGTGGCGACCACAATTTGGACTGGGCCAGGCACACGCTGGGGCGTTTTGCCGAGGCCGGCTTTGATGATGCGGTCGTCCTGTTGCGACCCGGCGGCCCGAGTCCGGCCGAGGTCAGAGCCCTGGTCGCCTGAGCAGACAACGCTGAAGAACCTCAGGATTCTCCGGCATGAAAGCTTCCCCCCTCATCCAAACCAAAAGCCCACTTGAAGGGAGCGGGGTCGAAATACTCGCGGAAGAGTTTGATCTTCTCGTTCGCCACATGAAACAGGCCACCATAGCTTTGGTGATATAACCGACCTGTCGGCACAATCTCTACCGCCCCTTTGAACTCGACAAAAATTCTCTCCGGATCCCGCAGGGGGTGAAAGACCAGCTGTGAGGTAAAATCGGCTTTTCCGCTATTCTGCGGCCATGCCGCATAATGCTTGATGAGGTCCTCTCTCCCGGCCACACGCTTGGGGAAACCTTCTGGAGCGTAGGGCATCTCGAGAACCGCGTCCTCAGCCCAGACGCCCGCAAATTTCTCCATGTCCTTCTCTTCCAGCGCGGTCAGGAAATCCCGCACGGCTTTTTCCGTTTGCTGCCGTTTGATATAGGCTGCGGGATTGGCGGCGGCGTGGCGGATGGCCGGATCGAACACGTCACGGGTGCCGCTTTCCTCCTCCAGCGTAAATCTATGGCTGGCGATCCGCCACGTCCCAGCTTCCTTTTGCAAGGTATAGTGATACTGCCCCTTGACCTGCCACGCCAGATCGCCCACGTAGTGATCGGCGACGCCATAGGCGGTCGCTTCGGCCCGTATCCCGTCGAGCGTGACGGCGATGTTGGAGACGGCGTGCCGGGTGCGGTCAAAGCCGGGTAAGAAAGACGCCCACTGGGTCATCAACGCTTGGGGGCTTTTCAACTCCACTTCGCCGCCGTTGAGGGAGGTATAATCCATCTCTATCTCGTCGGCATACAGTTTTTCGACCGCTTCAAAGTTCCCCCGGTCTACCAGAGGCCCAAGGCCCTCGATGATCGTTCGGATAGCAGCCTCGTCTTTGATGTCCGCGCTGGTGGTCAAGGAGAGCGCTGCCAGTGTCGTTTCAAAATGCTCGGCCACAGCATCACTCGATGTTTTGACCGGAATCGGCTGGTCGTAAAAGTCAAACTGGGTCACGTCATCCAACCATAGTTCCACGACGTTACGGCCCAGGCGACGGGCGTATTCGCGCGCTCCTTGCGGAATGGCGGCGGCTTCAGAATGGACCAGCAAAACAGGCTTTTTCAATTCGTCTGCCGACTGGATCGCGTCATACGTCAACCAGCCTTCCCAAGAGGCTCTATTAAATTTGTTGTCGTATTCTGGGATCAGGCCGCGGTCCGGTTGGGTGTAATACGGCGCTTGATACATCACGGCTCTGTCGTTGGTCATGCTGGCCGCTTCCACGATGACGGGTTCAGGAGACTTTTCCGCCTGCCGGCTGGCTTGGATAAGTCGGCTGACGCCTTCGTCACCGCCGTACACGGCTTTCACAATTTCGGCATTATGAAGCCATGGGGCCACCAGGGCCAAGGATTTGACGGTGTCGTTATTGAGCGCAACATCGCTCATATAGCCGGACGAGGCGCAAATGCCTAATCCGCCAATCCGGTTTCCATCGACTTCGGGTCGCCTGCTCAGGTAATGTACGGCCGCGTTGATATCCTCAGTTTTGCGTTCGGGGTTCTCCAAATACCGAATCCGGCCGTCTGACTGCCCCCAGCCGCGAAAGTCGAAAGCCAGGGCGGCATACCCCCGATCTGCCATGGCGGCGGCGTACGTACCCGCCATTTGTTCTTTGACGGTTGTCCAGGCGCCGGTCACGACAAGACCAGGGAGTTTCCGGTCGCCCTCATAGTTATCGGGCAGATACAAATTTCCGACCAGGGAATGATTGTGGCTGTCAAATGTGACGGGTTTGATCGTCGCTGGCTCTGCGTTTGTTGATATGAGAGTGAAGGCCAATGCTGCGGTTACAAGTCGTGTTTTCAACATGCTCAGACCTCCTTTGCCAGGCTTCACCGTAGGACAAGTTGATTTATAGCACAATTATTTTATATCAATTGTATTGATACCTGTGAGGTCATTCATGGAGCTGCGACATTTGCGGTATTTTGTGGCTGTTGCCGAGGAAGAGAATATGCGGCGCGCTGCCGGACGCCTGCACATCGTCCAGCCCGCGCTAAGCCGGCAGATACGCCAGCTCGAGGATGAGATAGGCTACGCGTTGTTTGACCGCCTGCCACGCGGGGTGCGGCTGAATGCCGCCGGGCAGGTTTTCCTTGAATTGGCATGTGGGATACTCAGCCGTGTGGATGAGGCGCTGGAGCGTACGCGGCAGGTAGCCAGAGGAGAAGTCGGTCGGCTGTGCATCGGATTTATCGAAAATGCCTCCTGGTTCGGGGCCTTTCCCAATGCCATCCAACAATACCGCGCACGGTATCCAAACGTCAGTCTCGATCTCCAGCCTATGTTCTCGATCGATCAGTTTGAGGCGATCGCTTCTGGTAAGCTCGACACCGGCTTTTGTTACACCCTGGAGACGCTGCCGGAAGAGTGTGAGGTGTGGCCGATCCGGACGGATACGGTCGTGCTTGCGGTGCCGAGACGCTATGGCTGGAAGAAGCGGCGGGACGTATGCTTGCACGAGCTACAGGACGAAGCGTTTGTCGGCCTTGCGCGTACTCACGCCTCAGCTTATGCAGACCGAATCAGATCAACTGCTTACGCTGGCGGACTATTACCTCGTATCGTGCAGGAAGCCGTAAACGAAGCGACGCTACTCAGTTTGGTCTCGGCTGGTATTGGTCTCGGCTTTTGCAATTCGGCAAATGAAAGACGCAAGCCGCCATTTGTGGATTTCGTGCCTGTGGTCGATTTCGATCTCAAACTTCCTCTGTGTTTGGTGTGGAAACAATCGAACTCCTCGGCAACTCTCGAGGCGTTCCGAGCGATCGTGACACGCTACACAGAGGGCCGACCCGCACGGGCCTCATGACGCCGCTCTGGTCATAGCGGAAGCGCGGACAGCTTGCTAGGATGAGAGCGCTGTACAGCCTGTGAGAAAACGAGACGGTCATATCAGCAAGAAAAGCGGACAACATTGAAGAACAGGGGTACTGGAGGCAACAATCATGAGAGCACATTATGACTTCTCAAAGATGAAAGGCCGTAAAAATCCCTATATCAAGTCCCTCGGTCAGACTACATCCGGGACCGCTTCAACGCCCGATAAGACGAAACGAGGACAGGAATGAAAACGCCCATTTGTGACATGTTCGGTATCGAGTTTCCGCTGATCGCGTTTACCCACTGTCGAGACGTGGTGGTGGCGGTCTCCAAGGCTGGTGGCATGGGGGTCTTTGGTGCGGTCGCCCATCCGCCCGACCGTCTGGAAGAAGAACTGGACTGGATTGACGCGCACATCGACGGCAAGCCGTACGGGATTGACCTGATCGTGCCCAACAAGATCGCCCAGGAGAGTGTCGGCGGGCTGACCAGGGCCAAGGTCCAGGCCGCTATTCCGCAGGAGTATTTTCAGTTTGCGGCCGGGATTCTGGCCCAGCATGACATCCCCTCGGAGGGCGTGTACGGCTTCCGCGACGACTCCTTTCGGGCCAGCCAGAACATGCAGGCCAGCGGCGCGGCCGAGGTCCTGGAGGTTGCCTTTGCCCATCCCATCAAGCTCGTGGCCAACGCGCTGGGCGTCCCGCCCCAGATCATGCTCGACATGGGTAAGCGCCACCACGTGCCGGTGGCCGCCCTGGTCGGGGCCAAACACCACGCCATCCGTCAGGTCCAGGCCGGGGTTGACCTGCTGGTGGCGGCCGGCGGGGAGGCCGGCGGCCACTGCGGTGAGGTTTCGACGCTGGTGCTGATCCCTGAAATTCATGAGGCGATTCAGCCCTACGGGGATATCCCGATCCTGGCCGCTGGGGGGATTGTGACCGGCCGCCAGATGGCCGCCTGCATGGCGATGGGGGCGGCCGGGGTGTGGACCGGCTCGGTGTGGCTGACGACCAGCGAGGCCGAGACCAACCCGGTGGTCAAGGAAAAGATGCTGGCCGCCTCCTCGCGCGATACCGTGCGCTCCACAGCCCGGACCGGCAAGCCGTCCCGTCAGCTCAGGTCGGCCTGGACCGACGCCTGGGCGGCCGAGGCCAGCCCGGCGCCGCTGCCCATGCCGCTCCAGTCGCTGGTTACCGAGCCGGCCCTGCGCGAGGTTGACAAGCTGTCCCAGAGCGGCCATGCGGGGGCAAAACAGCTGGCCACCTATTGGGTCGGCCAGGGGGTGGGACTGATGAACCGTCAGATGTCGGCCGGCGCGCTGGTCCAGGAGTTCAAGGAAGATTTTTTTAACGCCTTTGTGCGTCTGTCCGACACGCTGGAAGCGGAATAAAGGAGAGAACCTTATGCCAGAACTCCGAGAAATCACCTCAGGTCTGCTGTATCCGGAGGGGCCGGTGGCCATGGACGACGGTAGCGTCATCGTCACCGAGCTGCAAACCGGCCGGCTGGTGCGGGTCCAGCCGGACGGGACAAAAGACGTGGTCGCCGAACTGGGCGGCTCAGCCAACGGGGCGGCGGTCGGGCCGGACGGCCTGATGTACGTGTGTAATAACGGCGGCCTCAAGATGACCGAGGTTGACGGTAAGCTCATTCCCGCAGAAGGTCTGCCGGACGACTATACGGGCGGCAGCATTCAACGTGTGGATATCACCACTGGTGCGGTCGCCACCCTGTATACCGAGTGCGACGGGCATCGGCTGCGGGGGCCCAACGACCTGGTTTTTGATGCTGCGGGCGGATTCTGGTTCACCGATTTCGGCAAGGTCCAGGAACGCAGCAAGGATCGCGGCGGCGTGTACTACGCCAAGACGGACGGCTCGTCGATTACAGAGATGGTGCATCCGATTGACGGCCCGAACGGCGTTGGCCTGGCGCCCGGCGACACCACGCTGTATGTCGCCCAGGAGTGGGAGCTGTCCGGACCCGGAGAATTTGCCGCTACGGACGGCGGAGACGGACAGCTGCTGACCGGGCCCGGCGGGGGCAAGCTGTTGACCGGCCTGCCCGGCTACCAGCTGCTCGATTCCATGGCGGTCGATAGTGCGGGCAATGTGTGCGTGGCAACCCTGATGACCAGCGGCATCAGCGTGATCTCGCCCGACGGCGCCTCGGTCGAACACCTCCCCACCCCCGACCCGCTGACGACCAATATCTGTTTTGGCGGGCCGGACCTCGCAACGGCCTATATCACCCTGACCAGCCTGGGCACGCTGGTCGCCATGGACTGGCCCCGACCGGGCCTGAAGCTGCACTACACCCGCTGAGGTGTGTAACACGGAGGACGCAATGCCCGAAGAGATGCCCTTTACCTATGAAGAGATTCAGAAGCTGCGCGAGCTGCTGGAGGTCGAGGCCATACGCAAGCTCAGGAACCTGTACGCCCACCTTTTGGACAGCGGGGATATCGACGCCCTGGCGGCGCTGTTCACCGAGGATGCGGTGTGCGAGTTCGGGCCGTATGGGGAATGGCACGGCCGGGAGACGATCAGAGACAACTACCGGCAGGTGTTCCGCGAGCAGATCCAGTCCGAGTTCGGCTCCCTGCACAACACCGGCAACCACTGGGTTGAACTGACGAGTCCGACGACCGCAGTGGGCCGGTCCTATCTCATCGATGTGCTGACCCACACCGACCCGGCGGCCAATCCGGTCGAGTGGTTCGGGGTGTATGACGACGCCTACCGCAAGCGTGACGGCGCGTGGCTGATCGAGCGCATCAGCCTCCAGTTCCTGTGGCCTCAGCGTCAGCTCAGCGACGGCTTTTCCGCGCCGTTTCCGCCCAAGTAATTCGGCACCATCCAAGGAGGCTGGCATGATTCGCTTAACGTTTGTCCTGCGTCGCAAGCCCGGCATGTCGCGGGCCGAATTCCAGCACTACTGGCGTGAGGTGCACGGCCCGCTGGTGGCCAAGCACGCCACCGACCTGGCCATGCACCGCTATGTGCAGGTCCACACCCTGGACGACCCGATCAACGACCAGCTGGCCGGAGCGCGCGGCGGTATGGAGCCGGTGTATGATGGCGTGGCCGAGGTGTGGTGGACCAATCGTGAAGCCCTGGTCGGGACCTTCGGGACCGAGGCGGGCCGCGCCGCAGCCCAGGAACTGGTTGAGGACGAGGCCCGGTTTATCGACCTGGCCCAGTCGCCGCTGTGGCTGGCGTACGAATATCCCCAGGTCAACCCGATTCCCGAGGAGTTGGTGGCGCGCGAAAACAGCGGTCTGCTCAAGCTGTTCTTCTGTCTGCGCCAGCCCGACACGCTCGGCCTCGACGAGGCCCAGCTGTACTGGCGCACCAACCACGGCCCGCTGATCCGGGGGGTGGCGTCCGGCATGCGGATGAAGCGCTACCTGCAAGTCCACCGCTTCGAGGATGAGATCGAGGCCCAGCTGCGGGCCAGCCGAGGGACGACGGTTGCGCCCTACACCGGCCATGCCGAGGCCTGGTTCGACCGGGCTGATTTGGCTGCGGTCGGGACCACGCCCGAGGGCCAGCGGGCCATGCAGGTCGCGGTTGAGGATGAATCCCACTTCATCGATTTTCCGCGCTCGGCCATGTGGGTCGCCAAGGAGCGGGTGTTCGTCGACCGCAGATAAGGGGGCCGGGGCGACGCAGGCGTCGCCCCTCCGTGTCAGTCGATCCGGTTGAAGACTACAACCGGGATCTGGCGGCTGGTCTTTTTCTGGTAGTCGTGAAAAATCGGCATCTGGGCCGCCTGGGCGTCGAACAACCGCTGGCGCTCCTCACCGCTCGTTACCTCCGCCCTGGCCCGGAAGCGCTCGGTGCCGATTTCGAGCGTGACCTCGGGGTTGGCGACCAGGTTGTGGTACCAGCCCGGATGGTGGGGCGCACCGGCGAAAGAGGCGATGACCACAACCCGCTCCCCGTCGGTGGTATACACCAGCGGCTTGGTGATCGTGCGGCCGCTCTTGGCCCCGGTCATGGTCAGCAGTATCACCGGCATGTTTTCCATCTGGCCGCCGACCTTGCCTTCGTTGGCTCGGAATTCGGTGATGACCTGTTTGTTGTATTCGTTCAGTTCTGACATGCGTCCCTCCGTGCGATCTTGCTCTGGCCAGTGTCTTTGGCCTATGCTCTGGCTACACTGAAAGCCGCCGTCAGGCAAGCAGCCCCGGTGTCCCTGACTGGGGACGCGGACTGCTGAGGAGACGCGTAAAGGAGACAGGCTGGATGCCGATGCAAAAGTTTGAGCCGATGACCAAGGACTTTCCGACCTTCGACTGTGACGCGCATGTCACCGAGCCGCCCTGGATCTGGGAGCGGGCCAAGGACTGGCTGAGCACGGACGAGCTGGAAGCCCTCAAGACCACCATGTGGTACGACGCCGAGACCAAGCAGCTGATTGTGAACGGCATCCCCGGAGCGGGAATCGGCTCACAGCGGATCGGCGGAGCACGGGGTAAGCTCAACGCTATCTCCCTGGCCGGACCGGGGCTCAAGCACGATATCCAGCGCGCCCTGTACGTCCGCAACTTGAATCGCAAGACCGCCCTGAGCGCAGAGCAGGCCGACTATCTGGATCACAAGGGTTCCTACCGACCCAAGGAGCGGCTGCGCGATATGGATGTCCAGGGTATCGATCAGGTCATGATCATCCCGACCGATATCGTGGGCGCCAAGGCCATGTGCAAGGCCTACAACGAGTGGGCCTACGAGTACTGTCAGGAGGACCCTCAGCGTCTGTTCTTTGCCGCCCTGCTGCCCATGCAAGACCCCAAGTTTGCCGCCCAGGAGGTCCACCGGGTGGCGGCCAAGGGCTGTCGGGTGGGCTTGATCCGCCCGGTTGACGCCATGGGCAACTATCCGCTCCAGCCCAAGTACGAGCCGGTGTGGCGGGCGATGGAGGAGACCGGGGTGGTGTACGGCATGCACCCCTTTCCGGCCTTTGGCTCGCTCAAGCCCTCGGGCTATGCCGAGCAGTACTCGGGCGCCGAGCTGATCGCCCGGACCATTATTTCCTCGGGTTTGCCCCACTCGTTTCTGACCAACGTCCAGAACTTCCAGGCCGAGGCCGCACTGTGGGTGACTATGGTGCTGATGTCGGGCTTCTTTGACCGCCATCCCCAGCTGCGGGCGGCCGTGTTCGAGGCGTCTTCGACCTGGCTCAGCTTTCTGCTCGACCGTTGCGACAAGTTCTACAAGCTGTACCGTAACGAGCGGGAGCTGCCACCGCTCAAACGGCTGCCGAGCGAGACCTTTTTCGAGCACTGCGTGACGGGTTTTGAGGGCGACGAGGCGCCGCCGTCGCGGGACATTCTGGCCTGGTCCTCGGACGTGTACCACCACGACGGGGACGACGCCTGGCGGGCGATCAAGACGATGCAGACGTGTGGTCTGCCGGCGTCGGCTCAAGCCCAGTTTTTGGGCGCCAATGCGCGCAAGCTGTACCATATCGAGACGCCGCGCGAGTTCATCCGCGAGCGGGTGACGGAGATTGAGCGGCCGGACTGGTGGCCGACTGAGGTCGAGGTCCAGCACGCCCTGCAACCCGAGGCGGCCCTGATTCGGCCCTACCGGGAACGCGGCCGGCCGGTCAACGGGCAGGCTCGGGCCAAGGGCTCTGAGGGAGGCCGCGTATGAGCCGCAAGCGCTTTCCGGTTTTTGATGCCAACTCGCACGTGGTGGAGTCTGCCGACATCTGGCACACCTATCTGGAACCCGAGTATCGGGCGCTGGGAAAATTCTCCCTGTGGCGTGAGGAGGGCGAGTACGACGCCTACCTCAAGATCAACGGTGAGGTGTTCCGCGACCAGACCAACCCCAACATTCCCCGCCACGCCATCTGGCGACCGGGCATGAGCTGGGAGCAGGTCGGCGAGCTTGACCCCAACACCCGCCACGCCATGACCGAGGGCGCGTCCGACCCCCGCTATGGGTGTGGACCAGAGCCTGCTGTATCCGACCTGGTTTGCCGAGGGCTTTCCTCTGGTCAAAGACCCCGACAGCGCTGCGGCCCTGGCCCGGGCCTACAACAGCTGGATGGCCGACTTTTGCGCCGTCGCGCCCGAGCGGCTGTATGCCGCAGCCATGATTCCTCTGCAAAACATGGACTATGCCCGGGCCGAGCTGCGGCGGATCGCCGACATGACCTGCTTTCGGGCTGTTTTTCTGCGGCCCATGTTTGTCGAGGGCCGCTACTACACCCACCCCTACTACGATCCGTTCTGGGCCGAGCTTGAGCAGCTTGACCTGAGCCTGGCCGTCCATCCGGGGAGCGGCCTGTGGAATGCGGAGTGGAGCTGCCACGCGCCGTTTATCGAAAAGATCAAGCAGCGTCTCAACCAGGTCACCCTGTTCAGGGAGGCCGGTGGCGGCCCGTTTGCCGGCGGCGGCAATGGCCCGAATTTCACCTTTGCGGCCCAGCCGGGGCTCGGTCACCCGGTTGCGCCCATCCTGTCTCCGTGGCTCGACAATCATATGTTCGTAGCTGCGACCCTGATCGGCTTCACCGTCATGCAACGCTATCCCAAGCTCAAGGTGGTGATGGCCGGCGGCCAGGCGTCGTGGATGGAAGAGGTGCTGGAGAAGATGGAGGCATCGACGCTGACCATTCCGCCGCTGCACTACTATCCGGTCCGGACCGATGTCGAAGCCATGTGGGAGGAGGGTCGGGTGCTGCTGGCCTTTGACGCCGAGGAGCGCCTGATCCAGAAGCTGCCGCATATCTTCGCCCACAAGATCGTGTGGGGCTCACGCTATCCGCAGCAGGACACGACCAGCGCCTGGGACGCGATCGAGACCCTGAGCCAGGCTGCTGTCGATGAGGCGAGCCAGGCCCGCATGCTGGGCGGCAATGCGGCCGAACAGTTCGGCGTTCAGCTGGTGAACACACTGAGCGCGTAAACAGAAAGGCACGATTATGGCTGACACAATACGGGTGGGAATCATTGGCGCCAACCCGGACCGCAGCTGGGCGCTACGGGCGCATATTCCGGCTCTGGCGTCTCTGCCCCAGTATACCCTGCAGGCGGTAAGCACCAGCCGCCGCGAGTCCGCAGACGCTGCGGCCGAAAAATTCAGGGCGCCGCTGGCCTTTGATAACCACGAGCAGCTGGTCGGCCATCCAGATGTCGATCTGGTGGTGGTGTCGGTCAAGGTGCCCCACCATCACCAGCTGGTGATGGCCGCGCTCGAAGCGGGCAAGCCCGTGTTTTGCGAGTGGCCGCTGGGCAACGGGTTGGACGAGGCGCGGGAGATGGCCGAACTGGCCCGCCGCAAGCAGGTGTGTACTGCGGTCGGTCTGCAAGCCCGTGCGGCACCGGTCATCAACCGGGTGCGCGACCTGGTCGCCCAGGGCTATGTGGGCACGGTTTTGTCGACCAGCGTGGTCGCCTCGGGGCTGGCCTACGGCGAAGTTGTTGAGCCGGCTGCGGCCTATCTGCTGGACCGGGCCAACGGGGCGAATCTGCTGACAATTGCCAGCGGGCATTTCCTGGACGCGCTATGTTACTGTCTGGGCGAGTTCGAGGAGCTGGGGGCGACGCTGGCGACCCGCAGACCGGAGGTCACACTCGCCAGAACGGACGAGCGCCTGCCCGCCACCTCGCCCGATCAGGTCGTGGTCAGCGGCCGCTTGCAGGGTGGGGCGGTCGCCTCGGTCCATTTTCGGGGCGGCCGGTCGCGGGGCACCAACCTGCTGTGGGAGATCAACGGCACGGACGGTGATCTGCTGGTCAGCGGAGCCGGGGGCCACGTCCAGATGCTGGACCTGACGCTCCAGGGCGGCCAGGGCACGGACGACGGCCTGGCGCCGCTGCCCATGCCCGATACGTACCGCTGGGCGCCGGCGGAAACGCCGCCGGGCTTTCCCTTGAACGTCGCCCAGCTGTACGTGCAGCTGGCCAGCGATATGCAGCAGGGGACGCGCCTGAGCGTTGATTTTGACGCGGCGGTGGTGCGCCACCGGATGATAGCGGCGATTCAGACTGCGGCCGAGACCGATACCCGCCAGACGTATGTGTCCGAGGCCTGATCAGGCCGGGCCGCTGCGTAGAATCCCCCGGTGCTCCAGGTCCTGGATCTGGTCCGGACTGTAGCCCAGCCACTCGGTCAGGATCTGGGTGTTATGCTCGCCCAGCAGCGGAGCCTGGAGTTCCAGCGGGGCGGGAAACTCCGAAAACCGCAACGCAAAGCCCGGTACCTCCAGGTCGCCGAGCAGCCGGTCATGCACCGTCCGCACGGTTCCGCGCTGGCGCAGGTGGGGATGCTGGAGCGCCTCGGGCACGGACAGAATCGGGGCGACCGGCACATGGTGCGCCTTGAGGATTTCAAGGGCCGCGTCGTCGCTCGGCTGGGAGCGAATCCAGCCCTCGATAGTGTCCACCAGCGCCTCCAGATTTTTCATGCGCGTCTCGTTGTCGGTAAAGCGCGGGTCGCGGGCCATTTCCGGTCGGCCCATTGCCTCGCACAACTTCGACCAGTGCTGCTCCAGGGGCGCAATCAGGATGAAATAGCGCTCGCGGCCCTGAAACACCCCGGCCGGGCTGGCATACCACGAGTGCGCCCCGGAACGGCTCGGACTGATCGCGCCCTTGCTCAGGCTGTACATCTGGAAGCCGGCCTCGTGATAGTGGGCATAGGTGTCGAGCAGCGACAGGTCCAGGTGCTGACCCCGCCCGGTGCGTTCGCGGTACAGCAGGGCCGCACACACCGCGCCCATGGCGTGCGCGCCGGTAGACACGTCGCCCATGGCAACCATCGGGAAGATGGGCGAGCCGCCTTTCTCGCCACCCATCGAGGTGATGCCGGAGTAGGCTGCGCCCACCCAGTCGAAGCCCGGCTCGTGAGCCAGCGGTCCGGTCTGGCCAAAGGCCGAGATCGAGCACATGACCAGCCGCGGGTTGAGTTGGCTGACCACGTCGTAGCCCAGACCCAGGCGGCCGATCACGCCCGGGGCGTAGTTCTCGACCAGCACGTCAACTTTCTTGACCAGCCCCTTGAGGATGGTGAGGCCCTCGGGCGTCTTGGCGTCCAGGCACACGTCCTTCTTGCCCCGGTTATGCTGGACAAAATAGCCGCTGCGGCCGTCGCGCACGACCGGGCCGAGGCGCGCGCCGTCGCCGGCCGGGGCCAGCTCGACCTTGATCACCTCGGCGCCCATCTCGGCCAGCATCAGGGTGCAGGTCGGTCCGGCCACAATCTGCGAGAAATCCAGGACCTTGTAGCCCTCAAGCACGTGCTTCGGCTGATTCATTTTGCCCTCCCAAAGTTTTATACTGCTCCCATACCAGCCCAGAGCGAGGAGGCAAGAGGGCGTAGCGCTAGGCTTGCTTCCTTGAGAGCGGGGAGGACAGACAACGGCCGGGCAAGCCATAAGGAGCGGACGCATGAACCCCGTCAGTGCTGCACGCGAACTGCAGCCCATAATCCGAAAGTATCTTGGCGAAGGAGAAAAGGAAGCCAGACTGGTGAACGAAGTGTTCGCCGCGGTCGGCCAGGCCGGGCTCTTCCGCCTCTTCGCTCCGCACGAAGTCGGGGGCCTGGAAGTCTCTCCGGCTGTCGCGCTGGCTGCTATCGAGGCGGTCAGTGCCGCCGATCCGGCCGTTGGCTGGTGTATTGGCAATTCTCAGCCCGCCTGCCTGGCGGCCGGCTGGCTGGCCGAGGACGAGCGGGCAAGGCTGTTTGCCGAGCCGCATCGCAACTTTGGCTTCTCGGCCGCACCGGCCGGCCGGGCCGTTGCGGAACAGGGTGGCTATCGCCTCAGCGGCCAGTGGCCGGTTGTGACGGGCTGTGAGGATGCGAGTTGGTGCGCCCTGGCGGGTCTCGTCATGGATGGCGAGACGCCGCGCCAGGTGAATGGCGTCCCCGACGGACGGCTTTTCCTGATTCCGACGGCGGACCTCGTCATCTCTCCCACCTGGCGGGGGGCTGCGGCGATGCGGGGAACGGGCAGTCACGCGGTGAGTGTCGATCAGGTCTTCGTACCCGAAGGCTTCGCCCATACCCCGGCGAAGCCACGCGTGATCGACCGTCCCTTGTATCGCCTGCCACTCCCGTTGTTGTTTGCGCCAGCCGGTGTTGCCGTCGCCCTGGGAGCCTTGGACACCGCTGTGGCGAGCGCCAGAGAAGCGCTGGGTGCGAAGGTCTCCTCCTTCAGCGGGCAGACGATCCGTGACCAAACCCCGATTCAGGAGCTGATTGCCCACAGCAGCGCCGCGTTGCGGGCGGCCCGGGCAGGACTGTTGGCCGCAACGAACGCGGTCTGGGAGCTGGCGAGTCGGGGTGCTGGGGTTCCGCTGCCGCTCCGGGCGGAACTGTACGCCTCGACTTTCTACGTCTTGGACACGGCGCGGGATACCGTCAGCCACCTGTACGCCCGGGGCACGCGGGCAGGGTTCATGCAGGGCAATCCACTTGAACGGGCGCTCAGAAATCTGCACGCCATCGCCTTTGGCTATGAGTCCTCGCGTGGCCTTCAGCATTCCGCCGGGCGGGTCTTACTCGGCGGCGAGCCGCTCGACCCACTGTTCTGAACGGGGCCGCCGCGCCTCTCGCACCGCTCACACGGATGGGGTATATCTAGGCGGCAATAACGACTGCAAGGAGGGAATAGTATGGGGAACACGCAACAACATCCGCAGAAGCCAAACGGTAACGGCGCGGTCGAGCAGTATGACGCGATCGTGATCGGCGCCGGAGTGTCGGGCCTGTATCAACTGTACAAACTCAGACAGATGGGGCTTTCGGTGCGGGTCTTTGAGGACGCCAGCGGTGTGGGCGGCACCTGGTATTGGAATCGCTATCCGGGCTGCCGGTTCGATTCCGAGAGCGAAACCTATGGGTATTCGTGGTCGGAGGAGCTGCTCCAGGAGTGGGACTGGAAAGAGCATTTTTCGGGCCAGCCGGAGAACGAGCGCTACCTCAATTTTGTGGCCGACAAGTTCGACCTGCGTCAGCTCGGCCGTCTACGACGAGGACGCGCAACGCTGGGAGGTCCAGATCGAAAACGGCCAGCGCGCCCGGGCGCAGTTTCTGATTGGCGCGGTCGGTGTCCTGTCTGCCAAGTATCTGCCCCCGTTTGAAGGCATGGACAGCTTCGAGGGCGAGTCGTTCCACACCTCCAACTGGCCGAAGGAAAAAGTCGACTTCAGCGGCAAACGGGTCGGCGTCATCGGCACCGGCGCCACAGCCGTCCAGCTCATCCCCATCGTCGCCCAGGAAGCCGGCCATTTGACCGTCTTTCAGCGCACGCCGAACTACTGCGCGCCGCTCAGGAACTCGGAGGTCAACCCCGAGACCCAGCAAGCGTGGAAGGCCAACTACCCACAAATCCACAAAGAGTGCCGCCAGTCCTCGGCCGGCTTTCAGCATGAATTCGACCCGCGCTCGGCTCTGGAAGTCTCGGAGGAAGAGCGGCTGGAACTGTACGAGAAGTTATGGGCGCTGCCGGGCTTCAAGAAATGGCTGGGCAATTTCCACGACATCATGACCAACCCGGAGGCCAACGAAACCTTTGCCGAGTTCGTGCGCAACAAGATCCGCGAGCGGGTCCACGATCCCGAGGTGGCCGAACTGCTGGCGCCCAAGGATCATCCGTTCGGGGCCAAGCGCATCCCGCTGGAGACCAACTATTACGAGGCCTACAACCGGGACGCCGATCGAGCGCATCACGCCCAAGGGTGTCAAGACCCAGGCTGCCGAGTACGAACTCGACGTCATCATCTATGCGACCGGTTTTGACGCGGTGTCGGGTCCGCTGACCCGGATCGACATTCGGGGCGAAGGCGGCCAGACCTTCACCGACAAATGGTCCAACGGGCCACGCACCTATTTGGGGATTCAGACCGCCGGCTTCCCGAATTTCTTCATTGCCGCCAGCACGGCGTTCTGCAACTACATGATCTGCGCCGAGATGATTGTGGAATGGATCGCCGACGCCATCGGCCATGTGCGCGAGCAGAAGCTGTCGAGTATTGCCCCCACCCCGGAGGCCGAAGAGTCCTGGGTGGAGCACTCCAACGAGATCGCCTCGCAGACGCTGTTGACCGATACCGACTCCTGGTTCATGGGCGCGAATATTCCTGGCAAGGCCCGCGCCCTGCTCCTGTACGCCAACACCGTCCCGGAATATCGCAAGAGATGTCAGGAAGCCGCAGCCAACGGCTATCAGGAGTTTGTGCTGCGCTAGATCGGTGCCGGGCCGGAGCCGAGTCAGCGGCCCTGGCCCGGTCCCGAGAACGGGGCTTCGACCAGGGCCAGGGAGACAATCTTCCAGCTTTCCCCGTCCCGCCGGTACATGTACGTGGCCCGCAGTTTCTCCAGAACCGAACCGTCCTGTTTGTAGCGGGTCACGTCGGCCACGATTTGGGCCAGCGACGCGGCGTAGGGAAAAACCTGGAGCCGGTCGATGTCGCTGCGCCCCCACTCGCTGGCGCGCAGGCCGGCCATGATGGTCTGGTACACCCGGTGGTGGTCAGCCTCGGTCTCGACGCTGGTCAGCCCCTGCTCACCGCTGAGCATGACGTGGGGGTGGGCGTAACAGGCCACAAACGCGGTCGCGTCCTCGCGGTTGAAGACCTCGATATAGTGGTGATAGGCGGCCTCAATGTCCCGAACGATTGCGTTTGTCTCAGCCATGGCGTCCTCCTGTTTGCGGGGCCTTGCAGTCCCGTGATTGGGTGTGACTGTGGTGTGCAGCTGCGCACGTCTTCTCTAATCTTCTCCTGTGATGAGGCGGAGATGTCCGTCTACGGAGCCGATTGGAGCTTATACGGCTGAACCAATATCTCAGCCGAAATCCCCAGTCCATCCTGCAATCTCCTGATCATCGCCAGCGATAAGGCGCGTTTACGGTTCAGGATTTCCGAGACCCGGGCGCGAGAGCCGAGGTAGGGCTCCAGATCGCGTCGGGACAAGCCGTGGCTGTCGAGACGATGAAGAATGGCTTCGACAGGGTCAGGGGGGAGAATCGGATGGTGCTGCTCTTCATACACCTCTACCAGCGTGATCAGGACATCGAGCTTCTCTCCTTGTGGAGAGTCGTAGTCTGCCCCCCACAGTCGGTCGATTGCCTTCAGGGCTGCTTCGTAGTCGGCTTGTGTCTTGATTGGTTTGATATCCATGCGGACCCCCTGGATCGTTGCCGCGTCTATTGCGTCATACTCGTGATGGGTGCCAACGAAGCGGATGTATATGGCTCCGTAGCGATAGTCGAGGGCAACGACGAGGCGGTAGGCGTT
Source organism: Desulfurellaceae bacterium (assembly GCA_021296095.1). Classification (NCBI taxonomy): domain Bacteria; kingdom Pseudomonadati; phylum Campylobacterota; class Desulfurellia; order Desulfurellales; family Desulfurellaceae; species Desulfurellaceae bacterium. The sequence continues at coordinate 16,880 of JAGWBB010000102.1, forward strand.
CCCCTTGATATTGAACACTACTCTCTTGTTGGCCAAGAAGCTGGCGCTACGGTACGCCGTTTTCAGCTCAACCGGAGTCTTCCATGTGGCGCGCTTGGCGTTCGCATACCAGGCTCGGAGAGGCTGTTCCGCATCGGGATAGCGGTTCCGGAATTCTCTCAGCGTTCGCCGCGAGATTATCCTCATCAGGGCAAGCATATGGCGCTCCCGATATGGGAGCAAGGCTTTGGTCTCCGGCCGAGTCGCTCACCCGCTGATTTGCCCGCCCCGTGGTCCCTTACTTCACGCTTGCGCCCTCCAGGCAATGCAGATAGGAGAACGCCATGCAGCTCGAAACCCTGTTGCCGCTGGGCAAGGTTGACCCGGGCCTGCGCGAGCCCGCAACCCCGCTCGACCTGGCCGCTGTCGCCGCCGATGCCCAGCTGTTGGAGCGCCTCGGCTACACCGGCCTGGTGGTTGAGGAGACCAAGGACGATCCCTTTGTCATTCTGGCCCTGGCCGCCCAGGCGACCCACCGGCTGCGGCTCGGCACGGCCGTTGCGCTGGCCTTCCCACGCAGTCCGACCGTCACTGCGCTGAGCGCCTGGACCCTCCAGAAGCTGTCCCAGGGGCGTTTTACGCTGGGGCTGGGAACCCAGGTCAGAGCCCATATTCAGCGCCGCTACGGCGTGCCCTGGTCGGCGCCGGCGCCGTGGATGCGCGAATACATCGCTGCGGTCCGGGCCCTGTGGGCGCACTGGCAGACCAACGCGCCGCTCGACATCCGGGGCCAACACTACACCATCAACCTGATGGTGCCGCTGTTCAATCCCGGTCCGATTGCGCAGCCCCACATCCCGATCCATCTGGCTGCGGTGAACACGCGCATATGCCGCGTCGCCGGCGAGGTCGCCGACGGGCTCCGACCCCACCCGGTGTGCAGCCCCGCGTACATTGCCGACCGCATGCTGCCCGAGGTCCGCGCCGGGGCGGCCAGAACGGGCCGTTCGTTGGACGACTTCCGGGTGTGTATGAAGCCCCTGGTCGCCACCGCCGCCAGCCGTGACGAACTGCTGCCCAAGATTCGTGACGCGCGGGCCAGGATCGCCTTTTACGCCTCGACCCCGAGCTATATCGCCGCCTTCGAGCACCTCGGTCTGGCCGAGCTGAGCCACACGTGTAAGCTCCTGTCACGCCAGCAGCGCTGGGAAGAACTGCCGGCTCATATCACCGACGAGGTGCTGGAGCAGTTCGTGACAATCGGGACCTATGACGAGATTGCCGACAAGCTTCTCGACCGCTTCGGCCAGGTGGTGACCGATATTGAATTCTCCATTGCGCCCAAGACCGACGCCGAGCGCGAGCTGCTGGCCGACATGGCGCGCACGATCCAGGCCGACGACGGTGGCCGGGCCCGACGGGCGATTCTCGGGCAGGCGGCATGAGGGAGGGGGAGGGGTGAAACCGATCACCGGCGCGGAGTATCTGGCGGCCGAGCGCTATCCGTCTCAGACCGCCTTTCTGACCGCTGCGGCCGAGACCTACGGCTTCAGGCTGCCGCCCGACTACGAGTCGATTCAGGCCAACGCCGAGCTGTTCGGCCGCATGTTTCTGCAAGACCTCGTCCGCAAGCTGCTGGCCGCCAACGGCCGCGGCTTTAACCCCACGGCGCCGTCCAAGCGTCAGGGCAACTGCTGCGCCACCTGGATCTTTGGCTTCATGCGCTGCATGGACTGCGTGTATATTCCCGACGGTCAGCAGCTCAAGACCTTCTACGATACCGAGCGGGCAAAGATTACCGAGCTGGCCCGACAGCTGTAGGGCCGACCCGCATGTCGCCCCTACAGTCAGACCGAGCGGTCTAGGAATCGATCAGCCGGCCTTTCTCATCCCGAATTTCGGGGCCGCGCACCCGCGCCCGACCGTCCCCGAACTTGGCGTCTCGGGCGCGCAGAGTTTCGCGCAGCCCCTTGTCTTTGACCGACTGGATGTAGTCCCGTGCGGCCCGGGTGTTGTGACCGCGCACGTCGTTCTCGGCGGCCAGACGCTGCAGGGTGCGGGCGCCCATCAGTTCGAGACCGAGGTTGATGATGCGCTTGTTGGTGCTGAGCAGGTCGGGGTCGATCTGGCACAAACGGTCGGCCAGCTGCTCGACCTCGGCGGCCAGCTGCTCGGCCGGTACGGCCTTCAGAACCAGGCCGATTTCCTGCGCCTCGACGCCGGTGATCGAGTCGCCGGTCAGCATCAGCCGTTTGGCCCACTGTGGCCCGACATGGTACAGCCAGAAGTTCGTTGGCAGGGCGCCGAGGTCGCGGGCGGGCGGAAAGGCAAAGGTCGCATCCTCGGCCGCGATAATCATATCGCACAGCAGCGCGACATCCGTGCCGCCGGCCAGGCAGTAGCCGTGCACCTGGGCGATGGTCGGCTTGTGCATGTCAAACAGGGCCATGCGGTAGCGCTGGGCGCGTTCGAGCTGCCAGGCGTCGTCGTCGATGCTGCGCGAGCCACGATAACGGTTTTCCTCGGACTCGACCCGCGACACGGCCAGATTGCTGTCGGCGCCGGACAGGTCATAGCCGGCCGAGAAGGCCCGACCGGCGCCGCGCAGGATGACGCAGTGGACGTCCTTGTTGTTATCGGCCTCCCACAGCGCCTCGTTCAGCTCGGCCTGGAGCTTGAGGGACAGGGCGTTGAGCTTTTCCGGGCGGTTGAAGGTGATACGCGCGCGGCCGCGCTCCACTTCGTACTCAATGCTCTCGAACTCACTCATCGGGTGTTCCTCCTCAGTACGGATAGTGTGGCGAATGGTGTGGCGGCTGGGGTCCTTCCCGCCAGGCCGCGATTGTCCTGTGTCGCTGCGGCTTTGTCAAACGGCGCCTGATTGACGGCGTGGGGGGACCCGGTTATGCCATAGGCAGGAGGATGCCATGGCGACAATCGATCTCTACGAGGCAATGCGGACCTTACGGGCAGTGCGGCGGCTGCGTCCCGACCCCATTCCCGATGACGTACTGTACCGGGTGCTGGAAGCCGCCACCTGGGCGCCGACCGGCGGCAACCGCCAGGCCTGGCGGATTATTGTGGTCAAGGATGCGGCCCGCAAACAGCGTCTGGGCGAGTTGTACAAAAAAATCACCATCCCCTACACCCAGTCCTACCTGAAACAGTTTGCCGACCAGCCCGAGGAGGAACGGGCCAAGGCCGGCCGGGTGATGCGCGCCAGCACCTATCTGGCCGAGCACTTCGGCGAATCGCCGGTGCTGCTGGTCGTGTGTTTCAACCCCGAGGGGCTGGCGGTGACCGACGCCAAGCTGGACCGCTTATCGGTCGTCGGCGGCGGCTCGATCTACACCGCAGTCGAGAACCTGCTGCTGGCCTGCCGGGCCGAGGGGCTGGGCTGTGTGCTGACCACCCTGCTGTGCATGGCGGAACCCGAGGTGCGCGAGCTGCTGGCCATCCCCGATCCGTGGGGGACCGCCGCCGTGGTGCCGGTTGGCTATCCGGTGCTGCGCGGTCACGGCCCGATCTCGCGCCGGCCGGTTGAGGAGCTGGCGTTCGCCGACGCGTGGGGCACGCCGTTCTCCACAACCTGAGCCGATCGTCTTCCGTCACACTGATAGGGAAACACGCTATGAAGTTCGATACCGTCATTGCCGCCAACAATTTTCTCGATATCGGCAACTTTGCCCGCTGGGCCGAGGACATCGGCCATGACGGGCTGTGGTCGATTGAGACCGCCCACGAGCCGTTCATGCCGCTGGCGATTGCCAGCACCGTCACCCAGCGGGTCAGCCTGGGCACGGCGATTGCCGTGGCCTTTCCGCGCAATCCGACCGTGCTGGCCCATACCTGCTGGGATCTGCAGGCCAACTCCCAGGGGCGCTTCATTCTGGGCCTGGGCACCCAGGTCAAGGGCCACAACGAACGCCGCTTTGGCGTCCCGTTTGTCTCGCCGGTCAAGAAGCTGCGCGAGATGATTCTGGCCATCCGGGCGGTGTGGGACTGCTGGCAGAACGGCACCCGCCTGCGCTTTGAGGGCGAGTTTTACCGGCTGAGCATGATGACGCCGTTTTTCAGCCCGTCGAAAATCGCCCAGCCGCAGGTTCCCATCTACGTGGCCGGGGTGAATCGCCGGATTGCCGAGATGGCCGGCGAGGTGTGCGACGGCTTTCATGTCCACCCGCTCAACTCGCCCCGCTTCCTGCGCGAGTCGCTCATCCCGGCTCTTGAGGCCGGGGCTCGGCGCGCCGGCCGCTCGCGGGCGGATCTGACGCTGTCCACCCAGGCCCTGGTCGCCACCGGTGACAGCACGCGGGCAATTGCCGAGCAGCGCGAGGAGATTCGGCGCCAGATCGGCTTCTACGCCTCGACCCGCACCTATGCGCCGGTGCTGGCCACCCACGGCTGGGCCGAGCTGAGCGGCACGCTGAACGCCAAGGCTGCGGCCGGAGACTGGGACGGCATGGCCCGCGAGGTGACCGACGAGATGCTGGATGAGTTCTGCATCAGCGGCCCGCTGGACGAGATCGGCGCCCAGCTGCGGACGCGCTACGACGGGCTGCTGGACCGGGTCAGCCTGTATTTTCCGTACCGGCCCGGCCAGAACGATGCCGGGCTGAAACGCATCGTCGCGGGTATCCACGCCTGAGCCCGCCACGCTCAGTCAGGCTCAGGAGCGGCGGGCTGCCGAGCGCCTGAGACGAGGAGGACGTCATGAGCACCTTTGAGTACGACACCGTTCTGAGCACGCTGGGCGATAAGGGGGTGCGGACCATCGCCCTGAACCGGCCCGAGCGTCTCAACGCCATGAACCGCAGCCTGATGGAGGACATCGCCCGCGCCTTTGCCGAGGCGAACGCCGACTCCGCCACCCGGGCGATCATCTTTACCGGCAGCGGCCGGGCCTTTTGCGCCGGCGATGATCGCAAGGATCATTTCCACCCGGAAAACCCGACCCAGGCGCGGGAGTTTGTCGATGCCATCCAGCACGCCACCCGGGAGATTGTGTTTGGCGATATCCCGGTGGTCGGCGCAATCAACGGCTGGGCGGTTGGCGGTGGGTTTGAGCTGGCGGTGAACTGCGATTTTCCCATTTGGGCGGCCAGCGCTCGGGGATTTTTCCCCGAGGTGTCGCTGAACGCCTTTGTGACCGGCGGGGTGACCTCGCTACTGCCGGCCCTGGTCGGGCTCAACAAGGCCCGCGAAATGCTGTTTCTCGGCGAGCAGTACGACGCCCCGACCCTGCTCGAACTGGGCGTGGCGTGGCGCGTCGTGCCGGATGAGAGCTTAATGGCCGAGGCGCAAGGCGTGGCTGAGAAGCTGAGTGAGCTGCCGCCGCTGGCGGTGCGGGCCATGAAGCGGGTGCTCAATCAAGGGGCGGCGCGGGATATCGCCGACGCCCTGCGGCTGGAGACCGAGGCTACGGTGGCCGGCTTTCTCGACCCGGAAACAACGGCCCGGCTCAGGGACTTCTGAAGAGGGACGAGTAAGCGCGTTGAAACTTGACAAGCCCCCGCATATCTTTGAACATGCGACGGCAAGAGGAGGACGCACGCTATGAGCGAGAACACATATCAGGGCAGCTGTTTTTGTGGCGCGGTGAAACTGGCCGTCAGCGGCGCGCCGGCTGCGATGGGTTACTGTCACTGTGAGTCGTGCCGCCACTGGTCGGCCGGCCCGGTCAACGCTTTCAGCCTGTGGGACCCCAAGGCGGTGGTCGTCACCCAGGGGGCCGACAAGCTGGGTAGCTATGCCAAGACCGATAACAGCCACCGCAAGTGGTGTACGGCGTGTGGCGGCCACGTCTTCACCGAGCACCCGGCTATGGGCCTGACCGATGTCTATGCGGCCGTCATCCCCGACCTGCCGTTTAAGCCGGCGGTGCACGTCTTCTACGGAGAAACCGTGCTGCGCATCCACGACGGCATCGTCAAACAGCAGGATGTGCCGGCCGAGATGGGCGGGTCTGGGGTTGAGCTGCCCGAATAGTGCCGTGCCGATCGCGGCCCGCGCAAGCGGCTTGACCGGCCGGCTCAATTCCCCGCAAACACAATGAAAGATCAAAAAAGGGAAAGATCAAAAAAGGAGGAAGGCTATGGCAAGTGCTGAACAGCAGGCTTCGACCAACGGGACGGTCGAGCAGTTTGACGTGATCGTCATCGGCGCCGGAGTGATAGGACTCTATCAGCTGTACCGTCTGCGCAAGATGGGGCTGTCGGTGCGGCTCTACGAGGATGGCAGCGGCGTGGG
>JAGWBB010000102.1:23190-24337 GCA_021296095.1 Desulfurellaceae bacterium
GACTGGAAAGAGCATTTTTCGGGCCAGCCGGAGAACGAGCGCTACCTCAATTTTGTGGCCGACAAGTTCGACCTGCGCCGCGACATTCGGTTCAATTCTCGGGTCGCTGGGGCGGTCTATGACGAGAACGCACACTGCTGGGAGGTCCAGATCGAAAACGGCCAGCGCGCCCGGGCGCAGTTTCTGATCGGCGCGGTCGGCATCCTGTCGGCGACCTATATGCCGCCCTTTGAGGGGATTGACAGCTTCGAGGGCGAGTCGTTTCACACCTCGCGCTGGCCCAAGGAGAAGGCGGACTTCAGCGGCAAGCGGGTGGGCTGCATCGGCACCGGCGCGACTGCGGTTCAGCTGATTCCCATCGTCGCCCAGGAAGCGGGTCAGCTGACCGTCTTTCAGCGCACGCCGAACTACTGCGCGCCGCTCAGGAACTCGGAAGTCGCTCCCGAGACCCAGGCTGCGTGGAAGGCCAAATACCCGGAAATCCACAAACGCTGCCGCGAAACCCCGGCCGCCTTCATGCATGATTTCGATCCGCGGTGTACCCTGGATGTCCCCAAGGAAGAGCGCCTGGCCCTGTACGAGGAGCTGTGGGCGCAGCCGGGCTTCAAGAAATGGCTGGGCAACTTCCACGACATCATGACCAACCGCGAGGCCAACGAGGACTTTGCCGAGTTCGTGCGCAACAAGATCCGCGAGCGGGTTCATGATCCCGAGGTGGCGGAGTTGCTGGCGCCCAAGGATCATCCGTTCGGGGCCAAGCGCATCCCGCTGGAGACCAACTATTACGAGGAAGCTGGTTGACGTGCGCTCGGCGCCGATCGAGCGCATCACGCCCAAGGGTGTGAAAACCCAGGACGCCGAGTATGAACTCGACGTCATCATCTATGCGACCGGTTTTGACGCGATATCCGGGCCGTTGACCCGGATCGATATTCGGGGCGAAGGCGGCCAGACCTTCAAGGACAAGTGGGCCGACGGTCCGCGCAGCTACCTGGGTTTGCAGACCGCCGGCTTCCCGAACTTCTTCATCGCCACCAACTCGGCCTTCTGCAACTACACGGTGTGCGCCGAGATGATCGTGGAATGGATCGCCGATGCCATCGGCCACCTGCGCGAGCAGAAGCTGTCGAGTATTGTCCCCACCCCG
>JAGWBB010000103.1:0-1559 GCA_021296095.1 Desulfurellaceae bacterium
GAGGTGCGCTTTCCGGCTGCCTAGCGCAACCGGCATCTCTCAAGACAGGTCGTGTTACTTGGCACGCCGCGCGGCATCAAGCGCCAGATACGTCAGAAACCCTCCGGCAACGACAAGGACAAGAGCCATCAAGATATCCATGACCAGACTATCTTTTAAGCTGTCTCTTCCTTGGGGCCGTCAAGTTCAGGCATACACGACTCACTCAATACGACAAATGGAGAGCCCCCCTATTCGTCCCCGTAGCCGAGTTGCTCGTTGAGGCGCGCAACGGCTTCCACATAGCCGCTGGCCATGTCCCGCACCACATCACGCGCCGAGCGCAGGCTGTTCTGTTCGCCAATGCCCTGGCCGGTCGGATAGGTGTACAGCTGGTAGGCGCCGGACTCGGGCGTCACCCCCGGCGCCTTCATGCCGCGATCAATCCGGCGCAGGTAGTTGTAGGCCAGGATGCTCTGCAAGGGGGTTTTCAGCGGCTCCGGGGTGTCTTTGCGCTCCCACTCGTCGGTCCACCTGGAGCGTAGAAAGCGGGCGTGCTTGCCGGTCATAGACGTTGTCCGAACCGTACTGCCGGAGTCGGCCGCCAGCAGCTTGTCCTTGGCCATCCGGTCCAGCTCGGACTCGGTCGTGGTCAGCCACACCGTTCCGCACCACACCCCCTGGGCGCCGAGCGCCATGGCCGCAGCCATCTGGCGGCCGTTGCCAATGCCCCCCGCGCCCAGGACCGGCGTTGGCGCCACCGCGTCTACAATCTCCGGGATCAGCACCATGCCGCCGATGTCCCCGGTGTGGCCGCCAGCCTCGTAGGACTGGGCGATGATGACATCAACCTGAGCATCCTTATGGCGCACAGCATGGCTCCTTTTACCGGCCAGGGCGCCGACGAAAATGCCTTTTTTGTGTGCCGCCTCAACCACATAGGCGGGCGGGGTGCCGAGCGCGCTGACCAGAAACCTGGCCTTGTGCTCCAGGGCAATATCAATGATCCCCCTGGCTTCTTTCTGCGAGTAACGCAGCCCACGTCCCTTGGCCGACGGCGCATCGGGCGGCAGTTCGGGCACCCCGACCTGTTCCAACAGCTCGTCGAGAAATTGCTTATGCGCCTCAGGAATAAGCTCCTCAAGCGATTCGCGGGCCAGCCCGCCCTTGTCGGCGCCGACATAGTTGGCCGGCATCATCAGATCGACCCCATACGGGATATCGCCCAGCTGCTCGTCTATCCAGGCCAGGTCAATCTCCAGCCGCTGGTCGGTATGAATCGCCGCCCCAAGAACGCCCAGCCCGCCCGCCTTGCTGACCGCCACGACCACATCCCGGCAGTGGGTGAAGGCAAAAATAGGGAACTCGATTCCGAACATGTCAGTCACTGAAATCGGCATGTCTTGCTCCGTGCTCGGCGTCCGTCCCGCCTAGTCCACCGGCGGCAACCATTTCAGGTCTTGAAAGCGCTTGATCCACTTGCGGAAACAATCCTCGGTGTCCATGCAGTCGGCGAAGCCGGCCTGACGCAGCTTGATGGTGCTGACCAGCATGGGCGGCGGCGCCTGGTCTCTGGCTCC
>JAGWBB010000103.1:1593-2066 GCA_021296095.1 Desulfurellaceae bacterium
GTGAGGCTTTTCGGGGCGCGCAGCCCATACTTGTCCACAATCGCCGCCCACTCGGCCTCTCGCCTGGGCATGTCCTCGGCCAGCGAGCACGGTTCGGGCGGCCCGACCGGCATACCCAGAGCCTCGGCAATGGTCGGCCACACGTTCTGCCACACAAACACGTCGCCATTGGTGATATTGAAGACTTCGTTCCGGGCGGTCGGCGCGTCCGCCGCCCACTCAAACGCCCGGGCGTGGACATCCGTATCAATGGCTTCGAGCAGAAACGGCGCTCCGCCCGGAAAAGACAGCGGCAGCCCGGCTTCGCGGCGCAGCGCGGCATACACCCCAAGGGCCGGAAACACGTTCATCTGGCTGCCCAGCGACTCGCCCAGAATGAGCTGCGGGCGCCACGCCGTCCAGTGCCACGGCTTGCCGATCTGGCGGTCGCGCAGATAGTCCTGCTGCAACCAGTAGAAGTTCTCATGCGGATG
>JAGWBB010000103.1:2117-16600 GCA_021296095.1 Desulfurellaceae bacterium
AGCAGCGAGACGTGCTGCAAGTCTGTGGCTGCCGCCTCCAGCGGATCGAACAGGTTATCGAGCATGGCCAGATTGGTCTGCATCTGGTCCTGCTCAAACCAGCCCTGGACCAGCCCCGGCTTCTCGTACAGCGCGGCATACACCACATGGGTCACGTCAGACATCTGGCCAAACACCTCGGCGCAGCGGGCCCGGTCCTGGAGATCGACCGAAATGACGCTGGCTCCTTCGAGACCGTCGGGAATCCGGCGCGACACGCCGACCACGTCCCAATCCTCAAGCCGAGCGAAATGCTTGACCGCAGCAAAACCGACCAGCCCGGACGCACCGGCGACCAACATCTTTTTCTTTGGCATACAAACTTCCTCGCAATGCAGTGCGCCGTCTTAATGCCGGTCAACCCAGTCCCGGCTCTCCGACAGCGCAAAATCGTCGGCCTCTTCCTCGCTGGCGAAGCTCTGAGCACACTCGCTGAGCGGGAAATACTCGTGGACCACACCGTCCAGCAAACGGAATACCCGGGAGCCGGGTTGCCACTCCCCGGAGTCGATCTGTTTCGAGCGTGGTTCGATGATGAACCCTCCGTATGATTCGCTTACCCGCATGCTGGGACCTCCTGCCTATCCAGATATTCTCGTCTTCCTGCTCGTTCCTGCCATAACGTAGCTGAGGCCAGCCCTGGCCTAGTCGGCTTTGAGATACGGCCCCGTCATGTCGAGCAGAATGGCCATGATTGTACGGATATTGTCGATAAAATACTCCCCGTGCAGCTGGAGAAACTTCCACGAGCTACCCGTTGTCACCACCCCGTACACAACCGGCAGCTCGCACGCCTCGGCGCTATTGAACAGCTGGGCTGCGTACATCTTGGCCACGCACTGGGGAATCCCGCTTTTGATATTCTCGTTTTTGGCTTCGACAATATGGATCAGAGGCGCCGACAGAAGAAGCTGGCGGGAGGACGCCGCAATAATGAAATCACATACCCCATTCAGCCCCTTTTGCGGATCAACGTTCAGTTCGATACCGGAGAATATACTGACCTGGTGACGCAGAGTTTTTCTCAGCTCAACCAAGACTGGAGCAATAATAAGTTCTGAACGCGCCTTTTCGGTATGAATGGACAGGGCAAGCGGCACATTTTCGGCCAAGACTTCAGACAACAGCCCACTGATTTCCACCGGCTTGACGGCAGAGTACAGCTCCGCCTCCTCAAGCCTGAGCTGGAGGACGGTTTCCAGTTGCCGAAAGGTAAAGTCACTATAGGACATACCGGGCGACTCCGTTGGGGCAGGATGTCCTGACAGGGTAGAATTTCATAGCCGTCTTTCCCCTTTTTTCTCTTTGTACGCGATTTTGTAGCACTTGGGCAACAACCGGGCTTGCCCTTAAACAGTGGTATGATACGCTAGTTTGAAACGAGCGTTTGAAATGATTCTGACCGAAAAAAGCAAAACCACCCGCCAGAAGCTGCTGGCCGTCGCCACCCAGGTCTTTGTCAAAAAAGGCTTCCATGCGGCCGGCATACGCGAAATCTGTACCGCTGCGGGGGCAAATCTGGCGGCCGTCAACTATCATTTTGGCGGCAAAATGGAACTCTACAAGGCGGTCTTGTCACACGCCTTTGAGAACGCCAAGCCGCCACGGCCGATGCCCACCCTGGCCGATGACCCGAGCCACCCCCAGGCACAGCTGCGGGCCTGGATCGTCTGGAATGCCGAGCGCATGCTCGGTGCCAGAGGCCACGCCGTGTACGAGTTGATCGTCAGAGAGCTGCAAGACCCCACCCCGGCCTTTGACGATCTGCTGGAGCGCTCCATGCAGCCCATTTATGCGGCCGGCGAAGACCTCGTGGCTGCGGTGCTGGGTGTGAGCCGGGACCATCCGTTCGTCCAGCTGTGCTGTACCAGCGTGTTCGGCCAATGCCTGATCTACCGCTATTCGCGCCCGCTCATCGAGCGCTATCAGCGCCACGCCAGCCAACAACAGCTCGAAATGATTCAGAGTTTTCTGCACCACGACCCGGCGCTGATCTCCGGCCTGGCCGAGCATATTGCCAACTTTTCGCTGGCCGGCATCACAGCCCAGGCCAAGCGGATCGGGAAAAACTAGGGCCCTATGCAGCCTCACCACCTCCCTCTCCCAGCCTCTCGATTACAGCCCTGCGATCCGGCTCAGGCCGGCCTGCGGTCCGACGCAGCGCTTCCGCCTCTGGGAGAGACCAGCGACCGGTCCAACCCGTTCCAGCGCTGGGCCGCGGCCCTCCTCGCCCTGGTGCTGGTGGCTGTCGGCTGTAGCCCGTATCAGGTCCGCAACCTGAACCGGCCCGAGGTTCCGGTATCGAACACCTATCATCACGCCATGGACGGCGAGCGCGTGATCGGCCAGTGGTGGCAAGAATTCAACAATCCAGCCCTTGACACGACGGTTGAGTCGGCCCTGGACAACAGCCTGGACCTCAGACAGCTGTGGAGTCGCCTCACCCAGGCCTACGCCCAGGCCCGAATTGAGGGCGCCGAGGTGTTCCCGTGGGTCGATCTGAGCGGCGGCGCGGCCCGGACGCATCAGCTTGACCGCGATCCCCAAGACCCGTTCGGCGGCCGCCCCGGCTCGTCAACCCGGATTACCCATACCGACCGCTACTTTGTGTCCACCGGTCTGTCGTACGAGATTGACGTGTGGAAACGGATTGCCGCCCGGCGCCGCGCGGCCACGCTTGAGTATCAGGCCAGCCGCCAAGACCTCGAAGCCAGCGCGCTGTTTCTGACCGGTTCTGTTGTAGACGTGTGGTTCATCCTCCAGGAACAGAAGGCGCTCTTGGCCCTGCTCCAGGAGCAGATCGAGATCAGCCAAGAGCTGCTCGACCTGACCGAGGTGCGTTTCGGTGTCGGCGCCGGCTCGGCGGTTGATGTGCTCCAGCAGCGCCAGCAGCTGGAGGCCACCCGGGCCGAAATCCCGATTGTCCGCTCAGGCCTCAACACCGCCTACAATCAGTTAGCCGTACTGCTCGGCACCACGCCGGGCACGCTGGATACCCGTATCCCGGACGGCGTCCTACCGGACTTGCCGCCCTTTCCGCAGCTGGGCGAGCCGACCACCCTGCTGGTGTCCCGACCGGACCTGCGCTCCGCTCAGCTGCGCTTGCAGGCGGCGGATTTTCGGGTCGCCACCGCAGTCGCCGAGCGGCTGCCGCGGCTAGTGCTTGACCTGTCCTACGAGTTCAGTGCCCGCAGCTTTTCGACCGTCTTCCGCCAGGAGGTCGGCTCTCTGGTCGGCAACCTGGTTGCACCCGTTATCGACGGCGGCCGGCGGCGCAATCAGGTTATCCGCCACAAGGCGCTGACCCAAGAGCTGCTCGACCGTTTTGGCCAGGAGTATCTGCAAGCCCTGCTCGAAATTGAAGACGCCCTGGTGCGTGAACGTTTTCAGGTCGAGTTGATCGCCAACCTGGAGAGCCAGCTCGGGCTGGCCCAGAGCACGCTGCAAGAGTCGCAGTCGCGCTATGTCAACGGCTTGATCAACTACGTGACAGTCCTGCTCGCGGTCCAATCCCTGCAAGGCTTACAGCGTCGTCTGATCAGCGAAAAACGTTTCCTGCTGAGCAACCGCGCCGGTCTGTACCGAGCTCTGGGCGGACACTGGACAAGCGATCTGACCACCCCAGCCAGCCTCCAGCTGGCCCAGGCCGCAGCCGCGAGGACCCGACCATGAGCCGCCGCTCTGTCCCCGAATGGACAAAGCGGCTTTTCCAGGTTCTGCTCCCCGTCCTGATTCTGGGTGGCGGGGTGATCGGAGCCCGGGCGCTGATTGCCACCCGCCCGGAGGTCAAGAAAGTCACCCAGCAGGCCAGCGCGACCGTTGTCGAAGTCATCACGGTCCAGTCTGAAGATACTCAAGCCGTGATTTCGGCCTTTGGCACGGTGCGGGCGCATCAGGAACTCAGCGTTCAGCCCCAGGTCAGCGGCTCTGTGGTTGAGCAACACGCCAAGCTAATCAAAGGCGGCCTGTTGCACGCCGGGGAGGTCTTGGTGCGGATTGACCCGCGCGACTACGCCTACGCGGTTGAGACCCAGCAGGGCGCCCTGGCCAAGGCCGAATTCGAGTTGGAACTCGAACGCGGCAACCAGGTCATTGCTCAACGTGAGTGGGCTCTGCTCGAGTCGTCAATCGAGACCAATGAAATGGGAAAACAGCTGGCCTTACGCAAACCCCATCTGCGTGAGAAACGGGCTGCGGTGGCGGCGGCTAAAAGCCGGCTGGCCAAGGCCGAGCTGGACCTCCAGCGGACCACACTGAGCGCCCCCTGCAACGCCCTGGTGCTGGACGAGTCGGTCGAGGTCGGCCAGCTCGTCATGTCCCAGACGCCCATCGCCCGCCTGGTGTGTACCGACGCGTTTCGGGTCGAGGTCAGCATCCCCATGCGCGAACTGGCCTGGGTCGCTATCCCCGGTCCGGCACAGGCGCGGGGCTCGCATGTGCGGGTGCTCCGGGACCTGGGCAGCGACAAGACCGCCCAGCGTCAGGGCGTGGTCGCGGGTCTGCTCGGCGACGTGTCGGAAAACGGCCGGATGGCGCGTCTGCTGGTCCTGGTCGAGGACCCCCTGAGCCGCACCACAGCGCAAGACCAGCAGCTGCCGCTGCTCCTGGGAGAGTATGTGCGGGTCGAAATCGACGGTCCGCAGCTGAGCGACGTGTTTGTCGTGCCCCGCAGCACGCTCCGGGAAGGCGGTCGGATGTGGGTCAAAAACGAGAACAACCAGCTGGAAATCCGCCAAGTCGAGGTAGCGCTGAGCAGACACGACTCGCTGTTGATTCAGAGCGGACTGCGGGACGGCGACCAGGTGATTACGAGTCCGCTGCCCGTTGCTCTGTCCGGCATGGCCGTGCAAAGTCCGTCTGACGGCCCAGCTTCGCCCCCAACGCCGCCCACCGAGCCGAGTCCTCCGGCGGCCGACGCGGACCAAGACTCGGTCTGAACGAAACGCCATGGAACACCCGAGGTCCGATCCGGCCCCGTCACCATTGCACAAGGGCCCACTTGCCTGGATGGCCCGCAACCACGTCGCGGCCAATCTGGTCATGCTGATCATCGTGTGCGGCGGCTTCATCGCCAGTACCCAGGTGAAGCAAGAGGTCTTTCCAGAATTTACGATGGACATCATCACGGCCACGGTGCCCTACCCCGGAGCGAGTCCAGCCGAGGTTGAGCAGGGCATCGTCCTGTCGATTGAGGACCGGGTGCGCGGCATCGACGGGGTGAAAAAGGTCACGGCCACGGCGCGCGAAGGCTCCGGCACAGTGGTGATCGAACTGCTGTCCGGCGCAAATTCGGGCAAGGCGCTCCAGGATGTCAAGAATGCGGTTGACAGCATCCTGTCTTTTCCTGAAGAGGCGGAAAAGCCGGTCGTCAGCCTGATTGAGATGCGCAACCAGGTGCTGAGCCTGATGGTGTATGGCGACCAGGACGAACAGACCCTGCGCGACCTGGCCGAACAGATCCGCGACGAGCTGCTCCAGCGACCGGACATCACCCTGGTCGAGCTGGGCGCGGTGCCTCGGATCGAGATTGCCGTTGAGGTGTCCCAGCGCAATCTGCGCGCCCACAACCTGACCCTGGGCCGGATTGCCCGCGAGATACGCGAAGCCGCGGTTGAGTTGCCGGCCGGCGGCCTCAAGGCTGCCGGCGGAGAAATCCTGCTGCGTACCCAGGAGCGCCGCGATTATGCCAGCCAGTACGCCGATATTCCGGTCGCTTCAGCCCCGGATGGTTCTCGCATTACGGTCGGCGATATTGCCGAGATTACGGACGGGTTTGAAGATTCCGACTTCGAGGCTTTTTACAATAATCAGCCCGCCATTCAAATCGACGTGTATCGGGTGGCCAAGGAAACCCCGCAATCGGTTTCGGCCAGTGTCCGTGCCTACGTCGACGATCTCCTGCCCCGGCTGCCGGCGGGGGTCGGCATAGCGATCTGGAACGACTTCTCCGAAATCTACCGCGACCGGATGGGCCTGCTGTTGAAAAACGCCTTTCTCGGCCTGGCCCTGGTCCTGCTCCTGCTGGGGCTGTTCCTCGACCCCAAGCTCGCCTTCTGGGTCACCCTGGGCATCCCGATCTCGATCATGGGCGCCTTCCTGTTCATGCCGCTGAGCGGCGCTTCGATCAACATGATCTCGCTCTTCGCGTTTATTATCACGCTCGGCATTGTCGTTGATGACGCGGTCGTCGTCGGAGAAAACATCTATGAGAGGCGCCAACGCGGTCTGCCGTTCATGCAGGCTGCGGTTGAAGGAGCGCGAGAGATTTCAGGGCCGGTGGTGTTTGCCGTCCTGACCAATATCGTCGCCTTTCTGCCGCTCATGTTCGTGCCCGGCCCGGCGGGAAAATTCTTCTACAATATCCCGGCGGTGACCATCGCGGTGTTCAGCGTGTCCCTGATCGAGTCGCTGTTTGTCCTGCCCGCCCACCTGTCGCGCCAGCAGAAACCGAGCCGTGTGTGGCAGATTCTCGGCCGTCCCCAACGGTTCTTCGACCGCCTCCTCCAGGCATTTGTCCGACGGATCTACCAGCCCCTGCTGCGGATCGCGACCACGTACCGGTATACGACCCTGATGACCGGGATCGCCGCCCTGCTGCTGGCCCTGGGCGCGGTCGGGGGCGGCCACATTCAGTTCAGTTTCATGCCCCGCATCGACTCCGATCTGGTCACCGCTCAAGCCACCCTGCCGTTCGGTGTTCCGGTAGAGACCACACGGCGGGTAGAGCGGCAGCTGCTCGACGCCCTGCAGGTGGCCGTCGATACCCACGGCGGGCCGGACATCGTTCACGGGACCTACACCCAAATCGGGGCGGTGCTGCGTTCGGGGGGGCCCGAAGACGGGCCACCCGAGCTGGGCGGCAGTCATCTGGCCGGGGTGCAGATCGCCCTGGTGCCGACCGATCAACGCGCGGTCAGCGGCGTCGATTTCGCCAACACCTGGCGCCAGGCGGCTGACCACATCGCCGGTCTGGAGTCGCTCGTCTTCAAAGCCGAGTCCGGCTTTGGCAGCGACAGCGCCCTGGACATTCAGCTCACCCACCGCTCGCGCGACATTCTCGAAAGCGCCGCCGCCGAGCTGGCCGGCCTGCTGGCCGGCTACGCCGGCGTCACCGATATCGACGACGGGGTGTCGCACGGCAAACCCCAGCTCAGCCTGACCGTCAAACCCGAGGCGCGCAGCCTCGGCATCAACGCGACCGATCTGGCCCGCCAGCTGCGGAGTTCGTTCTACGGGGCCGAAGCCCTGCGCCAGCAGCGCGGCCGCAATGAGGTCAAAGTCATGGTCCGGCTGCCCGAGCACGAACGACGCACCGCCCACACGATTGAACAGCTGATGATTCGAACGGCCCAGGGCGGCGAAATTCCGCTGCTGCAGGCTGCGGCGGTCGAGTACGGACGGGCGTATACCGAGATTCGCCGCCGCGAGGGACGCCGCATCATGGCGGTCACGGCCGATGTTGATGAAGAAGTCTCCAACGCCAATACGATTGTGGCCACCCTGGAGCAGAACGAGCTGCCGTTGCTGATGCAGAAATACCCCGGCCTGAATTACACCCTGGAGGGCGAGCAGGAGTGGCAGAAAGAGGCCCTGGGCGCCATAGCCCTGGGCTTTGTTTTCGCCCTGTTGGCCATCTATGCCCTGCTGGCCATCCCGTTCAAGAGCTATATCCAGCCGCTGATCGTGATGCTGAGCATTCCGTTCGGCATTATCGGCGCAATCATCGGCCATGTCCTGCTGGGCTATGAACTGAGCATGATCAGTCTGTTCGGCATTATCGCCCTGGCCGGGGTGGTGATTAACGGTGCGCTGGTCCTGGTGGTGACGGCCAATCAGCTGCGCGACGGAGAACGGCTCGACCCCGTGGCGGCGATCTGTCAGGCTGGCGCGCGGCGTTTCCGGCCGATTCTGCTGACCTCGCTGACTACGTTTTTTGGCCTCATGCCGATGATTTTCGAGACCTCGATGCAGGCTCGCTTCCTGATCCCGATGGCGATCTCGATCGGCTTCGGGATCCTGTTTTCGACGGTGATTATTCTGCTGATCGTCCCGGCCGGCTATCTGATCCTGGAAGACCTGAAACGGCTCCCGCGTCTGCTCAGCGCCCCAGCCCCGCAGACGGCAGACATCCCGCAGACGGCAGGCGCCCCGCAACCCGCCCCGCAGCCCGACTAGAGCATGGGTGACGCTGACGGGTGCAGCACCAGGCAGCGCCTCAGGCTGCCCTGAACGCCGGGGGCGCGGCCTCCTCGGTATCGAACAGCGGGGCGGCGCCGAGCTTGATGTGCAGGTTATAACTGGCCATAGAGGACAGGCACTGAGTGACATTCGGATTCATGCTGGAGTCGGCAACAGAGACAAAGAATGGGATTGCAGAAATGACTCGTTCCCGCTATGAGCCAGCGGGGCGATAGACATATCCAGTACAGAAGACGACCGATAAAGGGGACCTTGCTATGAAGCTTGCGCTGTATCTCCCGAATCTCCGCGACAAGATCACGGTCAGCGAAATCGTAGACTTGGCTCAGGAGGCAGAGACACTGGGATTTGACTCGGTGTGGTCACTCGACCGTATCGTGGTACCCGAAGCCTCAGACCGTCAGGAACTCGAAAAGTCGTTTGGCTTCATGGTGAGCGCCCGGGCGGAGTTCCTGCACGGCATGCCGCTCATTCCGTATCTGGCGGCCATTACCAAGCACGTACGCTTGGGGGTCAGTATTATTGTCACGCCCTATCGTGCTCCCGGCGTGCTGGCCGCAGAACTCGCCACCTGGGATCACCTCTCGGGCGGGCGTCTGAACGTCGGCGTCGGCTCGGGCTGGATGCCAGAGGAGTTCGCTGCGTCAAGCGCCGCGCATGTCTATAAGAAGCGGAACAAGCATGTGAGAGAAACGATCGAAGTGATGCAGGGGATCTGGACCAACGAGCTGTTCGAGTATCACGGAGAATTCGCCGACTTTCCAAAATGTGGCTTTGGCGTGAAGCCGGTCCAAAAGCCACGACCGCCGATGTTTTTCGGCGGCTTGGGCCGGCCCGATCTGGCAGCAGCCCGCGTTGCCAAGTATGGCCTTGAGGGCTGGATCGGGATCATGGACACCCCGGAAGCGATCGCTGCCTGGCGGACCGCCATTCAGGACGAGTCGGAAAAGCTCGACAGTGCGCACACCATCAACGACATCGAAATTTCGAGCATGCTGCCGTTTGAGATCACCCGCGACAAAACGGATCAGACGCCACGCGGCAAGCTGACGCCCACGCTGGTCGGCACCGCCGAGCAGATCACGGACAATCTCAAGCGCTATCGGGATGCCGGGCTGACGATGCCCCTCTTGTGGCCGCCGTTCAGTGGGACGCCGACCGCCAAGACCATTGGGGATATGCGCCGCCTCGTCCACGACATCCTGCCCAAGGTCTAGGACCGGCTCGGCGGTCGGCATCGTCGAGCTGTGCGCCTTCAGAGTACCAGGCTCGGGCCGCCGTTCCTGCTCCAGGGTGCGTTATCTCGGTGACAACCGTGTTGCCGCGCCCAAAGCAGTTGCGCAGCTCCCAGTGCACCCGGTGCGAGAGCTGCATGATGCCGGCGACGATCTTGCGGACATTCTGCTGGCCGACCACCGGTTCGAGCGGCTGATTGATATAGACGATATCGTCCGACAGGCAGGCCATGGCCACGTCCGGGTCAATCGCCCGCCAGGCGTCGATGAATACGCGGACTTTGAAGACGTTGCGCTCAACGATTTCATCCTGCGCCATACGGCCTCCGTTGTGGTTTTTGTGTCTCCAGCGTCCATCCATTATCTTCTTGACAGGATTTCGCCGCCGGAGTGTCGGAACAACGGGCGGGCGCGCCACAGCAACACCCCCAGGCCCGAGATCACCACCGCTTGCAGCAGCCCAATCGGCCAGCCGTTGCCCCGCTCACTCCACTCGCTCCACACCAGGTGGGCCAGCGCCACCTGAAACACGTACACCGCCGCCCAGGGCCACATCCAGGCCGCCATCTTCCAAAAGCCCCAGGCGCCAGCCACAAACAGCGCCGCGTGCAGCCCGCCGGTCGCCTTGGCCGCCCAGCCGTACAGCTCGATGCCCAGCACCACCTCAACGTCCTCGGCCGAGGGACGCAGCGCGACCTCTATGGGTACGCCAATAGCCAACACCAGGCACCAGGCAAACACCAGGTTCATCCACCACGGACGACGGGACAGTTCATGCTGCCACCAAGCCATCGCTTCAGCGCCTCTCATACTGCTCAACGGCCGGCTCATTCCAGCCCAAGCCGTTGCCCGGAGCCGTGGATATCACCGCCCGGCCGTCCCGGATGCGCAGCGGCTGGTCCAGGATAGCGTTGGCCCAGTCCATATATTCGAGCCAGTGGCCGGTCGTGGTGACTGCCAGCAGATGGGCACTCAGCTCGGGATACAGATGGCTGGAGATCGGCAGGCCGATCGGCTCGGCCAGCGCGATTGCCCGCAGCCAGCCGCTGACGCCGCCAATTTTGATCGCGTCCGGCATGAAAAAATCACACGCCCCGGCCGCCAATGCCTTGGCCATGTCGTTCGGTCCCCAGCAGTTCTCGCCCATCTGGATCGGCGTGCTGGCCGTGGTCCGAATCCGGGCGTGGCCGGCATAGTCCTCGGCCCGGGTCGGCTCTTCGATCCAGTACAGCCCCTCGGCATCCAGCCGTCGCGCCCGCTGCTGGGCTTCGGGCACGGACAGCGACTGGTTGTAGTCGGACATGATCAGCACCCCGTCGCCGACCGCCTGCCGTACAGCCCGGACTGCGGCCACATCAGCCTCAGTGTCCGGGTAGCCCAGACGAACCTTGACTGCGCCAAAGCCGGACGCGAGCAAGTCGCGGGCTTCGGCCAGCAGGTGCTCGGTATTGCTGATGCCCAGGCCACAGCTGTTATAGGCCGGTATCGGCCGCTCCTGCCCCCCCAGCAGGCGTACCAGCGGCAGCTCGGCGGCCTTGGCCAGGATGTCCCAGGCGGCAATATCAACACCGGCCATGGCCATGCCGACCAGGCCCTGGGTGCCGAGCAGCCGAAAGCGCCCCTGGAGTTGCTCGGCCAGGGCCAACGGCGAGACGGGCTGGTCGACGATCAGTTGTTCGACCTCGTTGAGGAGGGCGACCAGGGGCTTCAGGGTGACCGGGGTATAGCCGAAAATATAGCTGCACCCGGTGAGGCCCTGGTGGGTTTCCAGGTCAAGCAGGACGAGCGGGGCAATGCTGACCTGCCCGCCGCCGGTCAACAGCGGACGCGGCATCGGCACCTCGACCGCCCGGGCGCGCAGGCTGCGAATCGTACACGTGTCAGCCGTCATTACTCCTCCTCCACCGGCCGGGTGATCCACTTCGGATTGCTGATGACGAGCTTGTCCTGCGTCGTCTGCCGCAGGTGGGCCAGCACCTGCTCGCGGTACGGCCCGGCGTCGGCCTCGCCGCTGCGGATACGCGCGCACAGCTCGGCGGTCCGCTGCCAGATCGCGTCTTGCAGCGCCGTCTGGCGGGCCGGTCGCTCGGCGGTCGCCAGCAGCCCGTCCAGGCGCTGCCACTCGGCGGCCGCCTGGTCTTCGGCGTGTTCCAGCTCGCGCATGACGATGCGCAGCACATTGGCCGCCACCCGACCGTAAAACTGGCGCGAACCGGACAGATTCGGCACCACCTCCTGGTCGAGCAGACGGGTGACCGCGCTCAGCAGTTCGGGGACGCTTGGACGATCTTGCATTAGTCCTCCATCAGGTGCAGCAGCTCCCACTCGGTCTCGGCCGTCCGCCGCCCGATGGCCGCCAGCTCGACGCTGGGATTGATGCCGTCCAGATACGGCTGGGTCATGTTCAGGCAGATCACCCCCCAGCGCAGGTTGCCGAAAATCTCCCAGAACCTGAGGCGCTGCTGGTCGAGCGGCCAGCCGCCGGTCTCTTCATAGGCGCGCTGGAATACCCGCCGCGTTCCGACCCCGCCGACCGGCAGATGATCGTTGCCAAAACGCCACGAGCGCACACAGATCCAGCCCAGATCCTCCATCGGGTCGCCGACATGGGCCAGCTCCCAGTCCAGGACCGAGCGCACGCCTTCGGGACCGAACATGATGTTGCCCATCCGGTAGTCGCCGTGGACAAAGACCCGCTCGCGCTCCTGGGGCAGATGCTGACGCAGCCAGCGAAACGCCAGCTCAAAAACCGGGTGGGGTTCCCGGGCCATGGTCTCGTACTTGTCCTCGTAGCGGGCGAGTTCTTCTTCGGCTGCGGTGTTGGTCCCCTGCGGCGCGGGCAGGTCGCCCAGGCCGTGCTTGTCCACCGGCACCCGATGAATGCGGGCCAGAATCGCGCCCAGCTCGGCCGCCACGACCTGGCGGGCCTGGGCGTACTGGGCGTCGCGGAACAAGCGCCGCGGCAGGGTTTCGCCCTCAATCCGCTCCATGATGAAAAACGGCATGCCCAGGCTGTCGTCACCCACAAAGTAGGGCTTGGGCGCCAAGACCCCTTCGGCGTGGGCTGCGGCAATGACCCGATACTCCAGGCTGCGGTCTATGAAACCCTGTGGCCCCTCCTGGGGATCACCGCGAATGATCAGCGGCAGCGTCTCGGTCTGTCCGTCGGCTTTTTCAAACCCAACGTCAAACGACCAGGTCTGGCGCGACGCGCCGCCGGTCAGCAGCCGCAGGTCTCTGACCTCAAGCTGGGTGACCGCCTGGTGCTGCTGCTGGGGAAAGGCGCGGAGCAGAAAATCGGTCAGGACCGGGGCCAGTTCTCGGGGGGTCGGATAGGTGGTGCCACGACTCATGCCAAACGCCTCATGTTTCTTCCCCGGCCCGGTCTTCCTCGCCAGATTCACCGCGCCGGTGCCGGTGTCAGCCTCTTCACTAAATCGGACACCGGCGTGCCGTCAAGGTGGCCCCTCCCAATTCGAGACCGAATCTGCTATCAGGAGGGCAAATCCCAATATCCGGAAAAGGAGCGGCGTGTATGAACTTTGGGTATTTTACTGAGCGGCCGTATCGCTGGGTTGATGAAGACGAGGTGCTGAATCACGAGGGGTTCTTCGCCATCCCGAACGAGCGTTTTGACCGGGACAAAGCGGCGGATGACTACAACTATTTTCTCGACGAATACTGTTACGCAGAAGAGATGGGCTTTGACTCCCTGATGCTCAACGAGCACCACGGCAACCCGTTCTGCATGGGCAGCGTGATGAACGTCGAGGCGTCCATCCTGGCCCGGATTACCAACACGGCCAAGATTGTGCTGATCGGCAACCCCCTGCCGGTCATCAAGCATCCGCTGCGCATGGCCGAGGAGCTGGCCGAGATCGACCTCATCTCGCGCGGCCGGCTGGTCACCGGCTGGGTCCGCGGCGCGGGTAGCGAGCAGTTCTTCAATAACGCCAACCCGACCTATAACCGCGAGATGTTCAACGAGGCCCACGACTTCATCATTCAGGCCTGGACCAAGCCCGGCCCGTGGCGTTACGAGGGCAAGCACTTCCACTATCGCCACGTCAACCCGTGGGCCCTGCCCTACCAGAAACCCCACCCCCAGATGTGGATTCCCGGCGTCCTGAGCCCCGAAACCGTCAGGTGGGCAGCCGAGCATAACTATCCGTATCTGGCCCTGGTGACCGCGCTCAGCCCGACCTGTGATCTGCTGGACTTTTATGCCGATATCGCGGCCGAGAACGGCTATCAGGCCGGCCCGGAAAACTTTGGCTACCTGATCGGGGTGTTCTGCGCCGAGACCGATGAAAAAGCCCAGGAGCTGGGCAAGGGGTTTCTGTTCGGTGGCGGAGCCAGCGCGTTTTCGCGGCCGGAACACACCCTGCCGCCGGGCTACAACTCCAAGAACGCCATCCGGCTGCTGGCCAAGCGTCCCAGCGGTGGCTGGGTCGGGGTGGATTCCGACCGGCTCAAAGAGTCCCAACACGGCAGACGCGGCCGTACCAAGGATCTCAACGAGGTGCGCCAGAAGCTGATCAAATCGTACAAGCGGGCGCAGGACGACTACCTGATGATCATCGGCTCGCCCAAGACGGTCATCGAAAAGGTCAAGACGATGATGCGTGTGCTGCGGCCGGGCGCGTTCTCGTGCTTTAACGTCCAGGGACCGGTCAGCAACGAAGACCGGCTGACCAGCGTTCGACTGCTGGCCCAGGAGGTCAAACCGGCTCTCAAAGAGTACGCCAAGGAAATCGGTCTGATCGACCCGTTCACCCGTCGGCCGGGCTCGGTCAAGCTCAATCCGGGCACCAAGCGTCTGCCGGTCGTGGACCGCACACCGCTGAAAGACCTCAACATGCTGCCGAACTAGCCGGTCGGGCGGGTTGGGGGACACGAATGTTCCTCAGCCCGCCGCCTGTTCGGTTCCGCCCTTCCCCGCTGCCCCTAGCACGCTCAGGAGACCCGCATGAATCTGCGCACGCCCGGCGTTTTTTGTTTCCTGGACGG
>JAGWBB010000104.1:0-15443 GCA_021296095.1 Desulfurellaceae bacterium
GTCCCTGTTTGTCGGCCAGATCGGTCATGCTCAGGGCAATGACCAGCGGCAGCCCGATATCAATGACCTGGGTCGCCAGGTATAGGTTGCGGTCGAGATTGGTGGCATCGACCACACACACAATCACATCCGGCTGGGCCACGCCTTTGCCGCGACCCAGCAGCACCGACACCGCAATCATTTCATCCGGGGCACGGGCGGCCAGCGAGTAGGTCCCGGGCAGGTCCACCACCAGAAAACGGTCGCGGTCTTCGCGGAATTCTCCCAGCGCGCTTTCCACCGTGACGCCGGGATAGTTGCCGGTATGCTGGCTCAGGCCGGTCAGGGCGTTGAACAGGGTGGTCTTGCCCGTATTGGGGTTGCCGACCACCGCTACCCGGTATTGGCGTCCGGCGCTGACAGGCAGGTCAAGGGAATCAGAGGGGGAGAGGCTGGCCATACAGGACTGTCTTTTTATGCGCTGGGGGTTGGGGAGGCAAGCAGGACGCGGGTAGCTTCTTGACGGCGCAGGGCGAGCTGGAAGCCACGTATGCGGATCTGGATGGGATCGCCTAAGGGCGCAAAGCGGATGACCTGGACCGTTTGGCCTCGGGTAAAGCCGAGTTCGGCCAAGCGGTGGGAGATACCGTCGGTGCCGCTGATGGCGTGAATTTGCCCGGACTCGGAGGGTGCGAGATCCGCCAGGGTCTTTTGCATGCCGCCACAGTAGTGAAATTGACTTTCAATTTCAACTATGGTCTACATATTGTTCATACTGACGGATACCTTCAAGGTCCGCAACTGCATCCATGAGGCCAGAGGACGACGCATCCCAGAGCCCGCGAGGAAGAAATCCTCGCGGGCTTTTTTCATGTCCATCACACGCCAACCGGGCGGAAAGGGACGTATGACCTCGCATGAATCTCAGGAACCTGACACGCTGCCGGGAACAGACCTCGATGTCTCAAAAATGCCCGCCCACTGGCTGCTGGCCCGGCTGGGCAAGCGGGTGCTACGACCGGGCGGGCTGGGTATCACCCGCGCCCTGCTCGACGGTCTGGCCATCGGTGGAGAGGACGCTGTGGTCGAATTCGCCCCCGGCCTTGGCGGCACGGCGCGCATGATCCTGGAGTGCGGCCCGCGCAGCTACACCGGGGTGGAACGCGATACCGAGGCCGCCGAATGGACCCGTCGTCATCTGCCGGATCGCTCACGCATCTCGGTGGTGGTCGGCCAGGCCGAGCGGACCGAGCTGGCGGATGCCTCGGCCTCGGTGGTGCTCGGCGAAGCCATGCTGACCATGAACACCCAGGACCATAAGCAGCGCATCATGACCGAGGCGTTTCGCCTGCTGCGGCCCGGTGGTCGCTACGGCATCCACGAGCTGTGCCTCTTTCCCGACAATATCGCCCCGGCAAACCGCGACGAGATCTACGCCGGCCTGTCCTCAGTGCTGCACGTTGGAGCCCGGCCGCTGCCCAACGCCGAGTGGCGGGGGCTGCTTGAGACTGCGGGCTTTCAAGTCCGGCACGGCGGCTATGCGCCGATGCGTCTGCTGGGGCCGCGCCGCCTTGTCCAGGACGAGGGCGTGTGGGGCGCCCTGAGGCTGGTCAGGAATGTACTTGGTAATACCCCGGCCCGGCGGCGGGTGCTGGCCATGCGCCGGGCTTTTACCCGATACCGGGACCATATCGGCGCCATTTTTCTGGTCGGGCAGAAGCCTGAGGCATGAGCGAGGCATGAGCGGCGCCCGGCCGCTGTCTCGAACTTGGTCAACGCTGGACAGGGGGTGGTGGCCGTGGTAGAGGGGCGCGTAGAGGAGGCTCCTGGCTATGATCCCCGACTCGTGGACCATCATCGGCACCGGGATTGTGATCCTGATCGCGATTGCGACTTCCAACTATCGGCTTCGCAACGAGATCAGAAGCGAGATCAGAGACGTACGCGGCGAGGTCAAAGAGCTGCGCGAGCGGATGACCCGTCTGGAGACGGAGCTGCGCGAGCGGATGGCCAAGGTCGAAGGGCTGCTCGAAGGCTTGCGCGAAGCCATCAGCGGTCGCCACGTTGCCTGAGTCGCAGGTAGCGCCCGGGCTCCCCAAAAACAATTCCCAGATACCGAGGCGATCTTGTAGGGGCTTATTGAGGCGCCCCGGGGAAATCAGGAGGGTGACTCCCCGGGGCAAATGGCAGGAGCACCGATATTCTCCTACCACACTGCTGGTCCGGCTAACGGCCGGTGACCGTAATTTTTGTGTAGTGCGGCCCTTGGATGGTCAGCTGGGCGGTCTTGCTCAGGGTCGCCAGCGTGTTCAACTCCTTGGTTGTCAGTTCCAGCACGACAGTGCCGATCTTGAGATGGACGTGCTTTTCGGGACACGAACGGATGGGTGCGTGCTTTCCAGACGGTGAGCATAGCGAATTCCTCCCGAGTCAGACGGACACTGGAAAAGGATGACCCCCGGGACACGAGGGCGCCCCGGGGGTCAGGGGGGGAACGCCCCCCGGGGCAACAGCAGGAAGGAGGATTCCTACTGAAAAGGGATGCCCCAAGGGCAGGGCAGGGACCCTCGGGGCAACAGCAGGAAGGAGGGGTTCCCGCTGAAAACTGATGTCTGCGGCCGGCCGGCGGCCATGAAAAAGCCCGTGAGGACGCACGCTGTCACCATCCTTTCGGGCTCTAGGCTTACGGCCACTGGCCTCTGTGTGTCATTGAGCGTTTGCTCAGTTGAATTTGATCATCAATTTCAATTACATATTATTCATGGAGCGGTCTGTCAAGAGCCGGGAGCATTTTTTTGCTCAAAACTTTTCCTACATGCCGAAGGCCAGCAGCACGAACAGGGCCAGCCCGCCAAAGCCGGTGACAATGGTTCGTGTCCGCAGGCCGGGGGAAGACAGTCCGAGCCGCAGGCCGCTGAAGACAATGAACAACACGCCGACCGCCAGAATCTTCTGGAAATCCTTGAACAGCAGCGGGCCATGACCCTTGTGGAGTTCGATCAGGCACTTCTGCAAGTCGGGCACGTGGCGTGTGACCTCCAGCGTGTCGTCGGCCAGCGCCATCTCATAGTAGGTCCGCGAGGTCGGACGGGTCAGCAGGCGGCTGCCGCTCTTCCTCACATATTCAAACTCGTACGCGATGCCGAGCTGACGCAGCAGAGCGCGGACGTCAGCCTCAAGAGAGGGGGAGCCCAGGTCGATGACCGTTCCGGCCGGGACGCTCACCGGGGTGCTGGTCAGCGTTCCCTTGATCCCCACCAGATAAAGCCCGCCCGAAATGGCCATCACCAACAGGCAGGGCGCCAAGAACGCCGCCAGGTACAGGTGGAGGTTGATCCACAGGTTTCGCATACAAGACTCCAGGTTTCAGCACTTCTTCATGGGCCGTCAGGCGCTGCTCTCAGCGGCCGGGAGCGGTCAGACTTCGGCCCACATTCTGACCAAGTTGTGGTACACCCCGGTCAGCCGCTGCACTTCCTGATCCGTGCCGCCCCGTTTTCGAGTCAGCGCCTGAATGCTCTGGTCCAGATCAAACAGCAGCGCCCGCCGGTGGTTGTCGCGGACCATGCTTTGTATCCAGACCAGCGCGCATATTCTAATGCCGCGCGTCACCGGAGCGACGCGATGCAGGCTGCCGGACGGGTAGAGGATCATGTCGCCGGCGTCGAGCTTGATCTCTTGTACTCCATAGGTCGTCTCAATGCTGAGTTCTCCGCCGTCGTATTCGTCGGGATGGCTGAGGAAGAGTGTGGCCGACAGGTCGGTTCGCAGAATCCGGTCCGGGTCGCCGGTCGGCATGACGGCGTTGTCTACGTGCGCACCGTAGCGGTGACCGGCACAGTAACGGCTGAACTGTGGGGACAGGATTCTGTGGGGCAGGGCTGCAGACACAAACAGCTGGTGTTGTCCCAAGAGCGTCAGCAGCTGCCGGCGCAGATCTGCCGCCGACTCGGAGCGGTCGTCAAGCTGCTGATTCCGCTTGACGTCGCTGGCCTGTATCCCCGCCGTCCGTTTGCCGTCGAGCCACGGCCCGTGGCCTAGGGTTTCCCGAAAGTGGCGCACGTGGTTCTTGGTCAGAACCGTGTGGAGAGGAATGAGCATGGCCTAGTCGAGTCCGGTCCACGCTTCGCTGGGGTAGAGCGCGTCCATGGTGATATGTGCCAGCGTCGGGCAGCCGGTCAGCGCCATTGTCACTTCCAGTTCCTCCCGTAGGAGGCGCAGCATATGGGCCACACCCAGCGCGCCCGCAACCGCAAGGGCATAGACCTGTGGTCTTCCGACGAGGACCGCGTTGGCGCCCAAGGCCAGCGCCTTGAAGACATCAGTCCCCCGGCGTATGCCGCCGTCGAGCAGGACCAGAAAATCGGGACCCAGCGCCGCCCGTACGGCAGGTAAAGCGCTGATGCTGGCCGGCAGGCCGTCCAGAGTCCGGCCCCCATGGTTCGACACCACTACCCCGGCCAGCCCCATGTCGGCGACGCGCACGGCGTCGGCCGGATGCAGGATGCCTTTCACAATGATGGGCAGGGCAGTCTGCCGCCGCAACCAGACGAGGTCGGCCCAGGTCGGGGCGCTGGCCATCAGCCCCTGAAACACGATGCTGTGCTCGGCCCCCAAGCTGGGCGGACTGGACTGGGGCAGGCCGCCCAGGTTCACCGCCTGGACCTGCTGTGGCAAGGCAAATCCTGCGCGTTGGGCACGGTTGCGTAAGCCGTTGATGGGCGCGTCAACCGTGACGACCAGCGCGGTATAGCCGGCCGCCTCGGCCCGTCGCAACAGCGACAGCGTTCCCTCCCGCGAGTCTTGCACGTACAGCTGGAACCATTTGTTTCCGCTCAGCTCTGCCGCAATGGCCTCCAGCGAGACCGAGGCCATGGTACTGGCGATGAATCCCGCCTGCAGGGCGTCGGCCGCCTGGGCCGTCGCCCGCTCACCGTCGGGATGGACGAGTTTCTGGTAGGCCACGGGGGCCAACAGCACGGGGTGCCGAAACGGCTCGTCGAGCAGACTCAGCGCCGTGGTGCCGCCCGTGCAGTCGCTCAGCACCCGGCTGAACAGCTCTATGCGGTCAAACGCGCGCCGATTGCTGTGCAGGCTGATGTCATCGGCCCCACCCCCGGCGATATACTCGTATACGCTGTGAGGAACGAAATCCTTTGCCAAATGCTCGTAGTCCGAGACGCACGCCAACTCGGGCGGAATGCGTGTGAGCTTGGGCCGCTTGGCAGGCTTCATACGCCTCTCCTGGTCCGGGGAGGCTCGGGGGGGCGCTGCTGAGCCCCCCCGAGCCTCAGACCGGTTTCGACAGACGCTAGAAGCTGTAGGTGAGCGCCAGCTTGGCGTTGCGCGCGTCGCCGATGTACACGAATGAGCCGCTACGGTAGCCGGCCAGATAGTAATCCTCATTGGTGACATTGCCGATGTTCACACGCAGACCGATCTGTTCGGTGATCTTATAGTTGGCAAACAGATCCAGCACCGTATAGCCGGGAACCTTGTAGGAGTACTTGCCGACCTCCGCGTCGTAGCCGGCCGCCGAATCCGGCTGGCCGGTGTACATCTTGCTCTGATAGGTCACGACTGCGCCGACCGACAACGCCGGGAGATAGGGCACCCGGTAGCGGAGTTGGGCGAAGACGCCCTCATTGGCGAAGTTGCTCAGCCGCCTGCCGACGTTGAGTCGAGTGTGCGAATCGCGGACTTCCGATTCCATGATCGCCGCCGCAACGACGAAGCTCAGATCCTCGGTCAGATTCCCGACGACCGAGAATTCCAGCCCTCTGACCCGGTTCTTGCCGGTGTTGAGGGTGCCCAGCGCCTCGTAATCGTCGCCCACGTTTTCCATCACGTCGTCTTTGGTGACCTGGAAGGCTGCGGCCGTCAGCAACAGTTTGTTGTTCAGCAGGTTCCATTTGCTGCCGAGTTCCAGGTTTTCGGTGAACTCGGGTTTGCTGTCCCGGACCTGATTCGGCAGGCCGCAGATCCCGCCGTAGCCACAGTTGCCGCCCAGGTCCGACTCGCCACCACCGTTGATGTTGCTGGACGTGGACCATGAGAAATAGATGTTGCCCCACTCTTTGAAGGCGTAGACCAGCCCGGCGTGGCCGTTCCACAGCAGGTCGGAATAGGTGTAATCGGTGGTTTCGCCACGTCTGACGACGCTATTGCTGTAATCAAAATAGTCGGCGCGCACTCCCAGGAAGGTAGAAAATCCGTAGGCCAGGTCAACCGTGTCCATCAGGTAGACCGACGTGGTTTCGATGGAATAGTCGGAATCGAAGGCGCCCTTGGTGATATCCAGATCCATGAAGCTGTTCAGGTTGCTGGTCAACTGGCCGGGGCTGTCATACATGCAGTAACTGTCGGGGCGGCTGTAGAGCTCGCCTCGCCACACTCCCTCGACATCACAGTTCGGCGTTCCTCCGGGAGTCACATTGTAGCGGCCGTTAAGCACATTGTGTTCCGAGTACTCAAGGCCCAACAGCAAGCCGTGCTGCGTGAACCCCAGCTTGGTGTCCAGGTAGACGTTGATCTGATTGGAAATATAGTCCACCTCCTGCCAGCCATCTTTCTGACTCAACCTGAAGCCAGGGGTATCGGTGCCAGCCAGTTTCCAGAAGAAACTGGTTCCAGTGAGCACATAGCCGTTGTCGGTGAAACCGTAGCGGGTGGCGTTTTCTACCCGGAAATTCTCGCTGAACTCATAGCCGGTGCGGAACGTGAAGGCGTGGACTTCTGACTCCAGAAAGTCGCGCCCCTTTTGCAGGTAGACCGGAATGTTTTTGATCGGGTCGCCGAACTGCTCAATCTGGGTGCCGAGGTCCGGGTCGTCCTTGGCGTCAAGAAAGTAGTAATCAAAGGAAAAGTAGAATTTGTTGTCCGTGGGGTCGTATCTGCCGGACAGGGCCGCGCCACGGCGCAGGCGTTCGGCGGGCGCTCGGTCGGGAACTTCTTCGTCGGCGTACAGCAGGTTGGCGCGCACGGCCAGCTCATCGGTGATGCGTTTGTTCACATCCAGATGGACGCGGTAATACTCGTCGGTGCCCGGACCGCCCTGGAACTTGATGAAGTCATACTCGCTGCTGGCCTGCTTGGTGATGCCGTTGATGGCGCCTCCGGTCGAGCCGCGCCCGGCAAAGGTCGAGCTGGGTCCTTTGGTGATTTCGACCTGCTCCAGGGCGAAGCTCTCGCGAATCGTCATGCCCGGATCGCGCAGGCCGTCCACGAACACATCGCTGCGGGCCTCGTGACCGCGAATGATATAGCGGTCGCCAAAGGCGTTGCCGCCTTCTCCGGTGCCCAGGGTGATGCCCGGCTGGGCGGCGAGTATCTCGCGCAAGTCCGACTTGCCCGAGTCCTCGATCTGGGTCTGGGTCAGCACGCTCATGGTGGCGGGCGTGTCCGCGATCTCCTTGAGGCGGCGCGGATCGCCCGAAATACGCGCCTTATACGGCGCGCCGGGCTCGGCGTAGGGGTTGGTGTCGATTGTCCGGTCCTGGATCTGTACCTTGTCCAACTGGACCTGCTCCTCGTCCTGAGCCTCCTGGGCCGAGGCCGTGCCGCCGAGCATCACCGCCGAAATACTCAGCGCTATGGCGTTGCTGGTCAAGTTGGAGGCGGCCGGCCGTCGAAGTTCGACCGGCTCTTTCAGCTGTGATTGCTTCATGGTTTGCTCCTTTCGCGTTCAGATACTCGACCGGCACGGCGAGATTCAGGCGTTGCTGGGGTATGGACTCCGGCATGGCGGGCAGCGGGCTGGCCCGGTCCAGCATGTCGAGCGCGGCCCGGTCCAACAACGGATAGCCCGAGCTGTGTTGCACGCTGGAGGCGAGCACTGCGCCGCTGCGGTCGATGGTAAATGCGACCACGACGACGCCCTGTTGCTTTCTCTTTTTCACCGCCGCGGGGTAGTCCTTGTACTGGTTCAGCCAGGCGATGAGGGCGCTGAAATAGCTGCTCGGGTCTCCGGCCTGCCCGCCGAATCTCCGGCTGTGTCCTCTGCCGGTCGCACGGGCCGCCGTCCGAAGAGCGGATTGCTGGTCGGTCCGGGGCGCCTCGGTCGTGCCGGGCGTCCGCGCCGGTTCTCGCTTGGGCGCGGGTTGCGGCGGCCTCTCGGCCAAGGACTCTTCAGCCGAGGATTCTTCGGCCGGAGGCGGCGGCGCCTCGACGGGCGGATCTTCGACCTCGGTAGGCTGTTCAGCCTGGACGACAGCCCGCTCGGGCTCGGGCACGACTACCGGTTCGATTGTGGCCATGCGGGATTCGACGGGGGGAGGCGGTGTTGCAGCTGGCTCTGGATTTGGCGCTTCCTCGGGGACATCTTCCTGGGCTGTGTCTGTCTGTCCGAGGTCTGGTTCCGGCGCAGGGGTGTCGGCGTGTGTCTCGGTCAGCTCTGCGTACGAACCCATGCTGCCCAAGCCGATCTCAAGGCCGCCCTCACCCACATATTGAGCGCCGCTCGGTGCGATGCGCTCGGGAGCCAGGGCGATGTAGGCGTAGGCGCCGGCAAGATGAATGGATGCGGCCATGACGAGTGCAAAGAACCAGTGTGACTTGCCCATGGGTCGCCCCTTACGCGGTGTCGGCATTGAGGCTGTACAGGGTCACGGTCGTTATCCCCTGAGCCCGCAGGACATCGAGCACGCCGTCGAGCGATCCGGCTGTCACGTCTCTGTCTGCTTGCAACACAATCGTCTGGGTGTCCTCAGACATGGCGGCTTGCAGTGCGGTTCCCAGGGCGTCGGGCCCGATCTGTTCGCCGTTCAGCCACAAGTGGGTATCGAGCGCCAGGATGATTTTGTGCTGCTCAATCGGCTTGGCGCTGTCGGAGACGGGCAGTTGAATCTCAGGCGCTTGGGTGTTGGCCAGCTGTCCGGCGATCAGGAAAAAGATCAGCAGCAGCAGGACGATGTTGATCAGCGGGATCATGTTGAGATCCCGGCTGGGACGCGGTTTGGCCAGGGTGTCGAACATATGCGCTCCGCTTCAGTTTTGCGTGTCCCGCTCCAGGCTTTTACCCAGCGAAACGCCGCCGCTGCCGGCCGCCTGGAGTTGCTCGAAGACGGAGATGATGGTTTGCAGCCGGGTCTCGGCCTCGGGAAACACCACCACCGGTCTGGTCGCATCGAGTCTGCCGCCCTGCCGGGGACCGTCAGGTGGCGGTACAGGAAACGGCTGACCGTTCAACGACAGCGCACCGTTTTCGTGCAGAATCATGGTCTGGGGCTGCTGCGAGCTGAGTTCGGGGCCGGCGACCGGGAAGTGGAAATCGACCGCTTTCCAGCGGCTGAAGGTCGAGGTCAGCATGAAGAACATCAGCAGAATGAACACCACGTCGATCAGCGCCGTCAGACTGACCGCTCTTCGCCGCGCAGCATACAGCGGTGTGGTATTCATCCGACCTGTTTCTCCCGGTAGTCGGGCCGCTGGCCCGAGCGTTCGGCCTCCAGGGTAAAAATTCGCTCCAGGCCGTCGAGCATGGCCGCAGCTTCGACTTCGACTTTGCGTTCCAGCCAACTGTTGGTGATGGAGACGGGGATGGCGATGCTGAGACCGACCGCAGTGGTCAGCAGGGCCTGCCAGATGCCGCCCGACAGCACGGCCGGGTTCACCTGCGTTCCTGCGGCCTGCATGGCCTGAAACGCCTCGATCATGCCCAGCACGGTGCCCAACAGTCCCAGCAACGGGGCCAGAGCGGCGATCACCTCCAGGATGCGGAGATAACTGCTGAGCGTAGCCGCCGCCCCGCGCGCCAGGCGCAGGGCTTCGTTTTTGAGCCCCTCAAGGCCGAGCACGCCGTTGTCAAGCAGGCGCAGGGTCTGGCTGATGACATGAGCCCGATGGTTGGGCTGACCCTGGAGCAGAATGACGGCCTGCGAGCGTTCCCCTTTTTCCAGATGCGCCAGAGCCTGCTCGACCACTCCCTTGGGCCGAGGGCGTTGCAGCCACCATTGCCACAGTTTCACCAGAATGACGGTCAGCGCGACCAGCGATAGGACGGCCAGGAGCCCGACCACCGGGCCGCCGAGACTCAGGAATTTCGTGACATCAAGCATGGGTCCTCACCAGGCGCAACAAAAAAAGCCCGCAAGGAAACGGTGTTTCACCGTCCTTACGGGCTCTAGGCTTAGGGCCGCTGGCCTAATTGACGTGTGTCGGTTTCAACCTGATCGCTCAGGTCAACTTTTTAATTGAATTTGATTTTCAATTTCAGTATAGTTTTTTCTTCAGGCCGTCAAGCACCCGGAGCCGACCTAGGGATTCTCTGGGCTGAGGGACACGCCGCTCTCCTGGATAACTTTGTGGATTTCCAAGACGTTACTGCCGGCAAACATGTCGGCCGGCGGGCGCCTGGAGTGGGCCTGGCGAAAGGAGTCGCTTTTGGTCCAGCGTTCAAAGTCGGCCTGACTGCGCCAGTAGGTTTTGACCAGATAGTAGTCGCCCTTGATGGGCCGCAGGATTTCGTTGCGGATAAAGCCGGGTTCCGTATCAATCAGGCCGGCCCGGCTGCGAAAACGTTCCTCAAAGTCGGCTTCATGACCCTTGGCCACCGGGATGCGATTCGTCACAACAACCATGCTCATACGGCTTACCTCCTCTGGGATGTGGTGTGTAAGGGATACAGGATCGGAGCGCTGATGCCCGGCACACGGGCAAAGCTCATGCTGACGCCGAACACCTCGGCGCACAGTTCCGGGGTCAAGACCTGCTGGGGAGGACCGTGGGCGGCGATGCTCCCCTCGGACAGGACGATCACACGCTGACTGAAGCGGGCGGCAAGGTTCAGATCGTGCAGGGCCATGAAGACGGTCACGCCCCTGTCGCGGTTGAGTTGGCCGACCAACTCCAGGATATCCAGCTGATGGGTGATGTCCAAATAGGTCATGGGTTCGTCGAGCAGCAAGACCTGGGGCTCTTGGGCGATGGCCATGGCCAGCCACACCCGCTGACGCTCGCCGCCCGACAGCTGGGTCACCGGCCGGTGGCGGAGCGGAGCCAGGCCGGTGCGGGCCAGGGCGCGTTCCACGGCCTGGCGGTGACGGCCGGGGCGCATTAGAAAAAACGTGTCCCGGTGTGGAAACCGCCCCTGCGCCACCAGTTCCTCGACCGTGAAGCCGACCGGAGCCTGGGCGCCCTGGGCCGCAAAGGCGAGCCTGCGGGCGATGTCCCGGGAAGACAGGCTGCGTAGCGCCTTGCCCCACAGCGCGATGTCGCCCTGCTGGCTGGGGATCAGGCCGATGAGCGCCTTGAGCAGGGTTGATTTGCCCGAGCCGTTCGGGCCCAGCAGGGACACGATCTCTCCGGCCCGGATGGACAGCGACACGTCGTGCAGGACCGTTCGCCGGCCATAGCCGGCGTACAGCCCACTGGCCGCCAGCAGCGCCGTATCGGTCATAGTCCTCTCCGCAGTATCCACAGGAAATACGGCGCTCCCAGCAGGGCCAGCAGCAGGCCGACCGGAATCTCAAGCGGGGCAAACAGGGTGCGCGCGCTGAGGTCGGCCGTTACTACCAGCCCGGCCCCGACCAGAGCTGCGGTGGGCAGCAGAAAGCGGTGATCGGCGCCGACCAGGAGCCGACACATATGGGGCACGACCAGCCCGACAAATCCGATCAGCCCGGCCACGCTGACCACGCCGGCGGCCAGCCCGGCGGCCAGGGCCGACAGTCCCAGCCGGGTCAGGGTCACCGGCAGCCCCAGGGCTGCGGCCTGCTCTTCGCCGAGCAGCAGCAGGTTCAGCTGACGGGCGCAAAAAAAGACCGGCAGGCCTGCGGCGCAGGCATACGGCCACAGCAGGCCGACCTGGGGCCAGCTGCGGCCGCTCAGCGTGCCGGCCAGCCACGGCAGCACGGCCGGCACCCGTTCGCTGTACAACAGCATCAGCAGCGACATGAGCGAGGCCAGGGCGGTGTTGAGCGCCACCCCGGCCAGAATGACCCGCAGCGGAAAGACCGTGCCGTCTTTCCAGGCAATACCATAGATGAGCAGCGCCATCCCCAGCCCGCCGAGCGTGGCCCCGAGCGGCAGCCAGCCGGTCATATGCGGAAAGAGAATCAGCAGGATGACGGCGACCAGCCCGCCGCCGGCCGAGACCCCGATGATCCCTGGGTCGGCCAGGGGGTTGCGCAGGATGGCCTGGAGCACGGTCCCGGCCAGGGCCAGGCTGCTGCCGATCAACATGGCCAGGATCAAACGCGGCAGACGCAGGGTCCAGACGATGGTCGTGCCGACCGTGGTCTCGGCCGCGACGGACTGTGGGGAACCGAACAGGGCCGTCCAGACTTCTCCACCCGACACCGTGACGCTGCCCTGGCTCAGCGACAGCAGGCTCACCCCGGCCAGCGCCACGCCGCTTATGAGCAGGACGGCCAGCCGGGTCGTGGTTCGCGGATCGTCGGGCCGTGGCGTAGCCGGCTCAATCGCCCGGGCCGACTCGGCCGCCGGCCGGTCCTCGGCGGTCGCTGAAGCCGCCCTAGGGCTGGCGCTCATGTAAGACCTCGCTCAGCAGGCGAACGGCCTGGGGAAAGTTCAGCCCCGGGTCGGCCGAAAACAGGGTCGCCGGCATGACGTGAACCCGGCCGCGCTGGACGGCGCTGAGTTCCTGCCAGGCCGGATGGCTGCCGAGTTCGGCGCTGAGGGCGGTGGTCACCGCCTGGGGATCGCCGTGGCTCAGCACGCAGATCACCTCCGGTTTGGTGACCAGCAGTTCCTCAAGACTGAGGGGCAGAAACCCCAGCTCATAGCCCGGGTCGTGTTGGTAGGCGGAGACAATGTCGGCGGCCAGGTTTTGTCCTCCGGCCAGCCGCAGCAGGTCGCCGGCATACGTCCACGGGGCGATGACCAGAAAGGCCTGGGTCGTTCCGAACAGGAAGATCGTCGGCCGCGGCGTGGCGGGCAGGCCGCTCCGCACCTCGTCCAGCTCCTGGCGCAAGTCTTGGCCGAGGGCTGTGGCCTGCTCGGGGCGGCCGAGCAGCGTCCCGAT
The DNA here is from genome assembly GCA_021296095.1 of Desulfurellaceae bacterium. NCBI lineage: Bacteria > Pseudomonadati > Campylobacterota > Desulfurellia > Desulfurellales > Desulfurellaceae > Desulfurellaceae bacterium. The sequence continues at coordinate 12,962 of JAGWBB010000104.1, forward strand.
GTCGCGGATGACCTGGACGACCTCGTCCACAGTGCGGGCCTGCGACAGGTACTGGGTGGCCTGCACCACCTGGAGGCGTTGGGCGACATCGCCGTGGGCCTGGGCCGGGGCAATAATCAGATCCGGACGGGCGGCCAGGATGGCCTCAAGGTTCGGCGCGACCGCATTGCCCACCGCAGGCAGCGACTGGAGTTCGGCGGGCAGGGATATGCCGGTCAGGCTGGGGCGCCCGACCAGCCTGCCGCCCAGGGCCTGGACGATATCCAGGCTGCCCTGACTCAGCGCGATCACGCGTTCGGCCGGTCGAGCCAGGCTGATGTGACGGCCCGCCCCATCCCGGACCGAGATCGGAGAGTCGGCGGCCACGGTTGGGCGTAAAACCAATCCCAGGGCCAGGGCAAGCAGGAGTTCGAACCAGAAGAATCGACTCAGCATAGCGGACCATCTTTGCACGGCGGGCAATCCGGGGAAAGCGGGACATCTGACGCCAGCAGCCTATCCGCCAGCGATGGCAACACCTCGTAGCGATGTCCCGCTTTCCCTTCCCCTCCCGTCTGGACGGGGGAGAGCTGTGTCAGTGGCCGACCTCGGACACCGACCCGGAGGCCGGGTCAGGGAAGGCTATCTCCTGGTTTGCGGTGTCGGTCAGCTTGGCTAAGGTGAAGAATTCTTCCTGAGTCATTTTGATGATCGCCCGTCCGACCACCAGATGAATACAGCCTTCCGAACACTGGGAGATGCTGATCTGCTGGTCTCGTGACTGCCAAAAGCCTGGTTTGTTCATGGGCTTCTCCTTTCTTGTCAGTGCAATCGTGACGATGAGTGGGTAGGGTTGGTCCCGGTGCCCGAACCAAGTCGGGACGCTTCGGCGGCTGGCCTGGAGACGACAGCGCCCAGACCAGACCCAAGACCATGCTGAGTTCGGACACCAGCAGGGACCACTGGCCACAATCGAGGGTCTTGTTCATGAGCGATCCTCCTGGCCTGCGTCGGTCCGTCGAGACAGCTGCCGCGCAGAGCGCAGGGCGTCTTGCAGGCCGGGATAGGCCGGTGCTCGGCCGGCAATGGTCTGGAACTCGGCCAGGGCACGCTGGGGCTGATCCTCGGCCAACAGGGTCTGGGCCAGTACAAAGCGGCCGGCCAGGGAGCCGGGGCTGAGACTCAGCACCCGGAAAACCATGTCCTGGGCTTCGCGGTAGCGTCCTTGCTCGACCAGGTCTGCCGCAGACGCCAGCCAGGTATCGCGCATGTGGTGGGCGGCAAAGGCGTCTTTGGGATTGAGGCGGTAGGCCCGCCGGTAGTGCTCGTGGGCGGCCGTGGTATGTCCCTGGTGGAGCAGCGTCAGGCCGGCCAGGGCCAGGCTGCGGGCCTGGTAGGCGCGCTCAAGCCGCCGCCGGGCGCGTGGGTCCAGATTCGTGACCGGGGGCGGCTGTCGATAGTCCAGCAGCTGGCTCAGCGACGCCACCGCCAACTCGTTTTCCGTATACAGCTGATCGAACGGGAGCGGGCTGCGGTACTCGATCCAGCCGTTATCCTCGGTGTTGAACGGTGCGCCTGCGGTCCAGTCTGCCAGCCGGTCCGGCCCACACACAAACGCGGTCAGGAAATCGACCGGGCTGGTACGGCTTAGCTCGGGGTGTTGGGCCAGCGCCCGGGCATACGCCTGCTGGAGCGTGGCAAAATCAATTGGATGGGCGGACTCGGAGCCGACCAGGGCGCCATAGCCACCGACCAGCCACAGCGAGGTGTGGGGAAACACGTGCTGGAAGGTCCGGGCAATGACCTGGAAGGCCCGGGGAGTGAGCTGATTCAGAGACAGCCATTGGACGACGAGGCCCTTGGGCGCGAGACGCTGGCGCAGACGTGTGTAATGCTCCAGCGTGTACAAACTGCCCGTTCCGGCCCGGTAGGGGAAAAACAGGTCTTGGACAATCACGTCATAGGTCTGGCGGTCGGTCCGAAAAAAGCGGCCTCCGTCGGCCTGGACCAGCCGGACCTTGGGCGCGCTCAGCACGGCCCGACTGCTCCGCGCAAACAGACGGGCGGCTTCAATCACGCCCGGTGAAATTTCGATGACCGTAACGGTCGCCACCCGGTCCAGCAGACTCGCCGCCAGGCTGGCTCCGGTGCCCAGACCGACCACGGCCAGACGGTGCGGCGCCGGGTGCAGCAACAGCGGCAGATAGCCCTGTTGGCGGGCGATAAAGATATCGTCCGGCGCGTCCGCTCCCTCCCGGCGCAAGCGGTTGGCCAGGAGAGAACGGACGCCGCTTGACGCATCCTCTACCACCTCCACCACACCCCTCCCATCTTCCCGGTGGTAGAGGACCTCCTGGTCGCCACGGGCCAGGAGTTGTCGAAATGTCAGATCGGCCGGTAGGGCGTAGGCCAGGGCCAGGAGCAGCCCGGCCGCCGCGCCGACGAGACGTGTCGGCCGCCGGGTCCGCTTATGGACCAACACCAGCGTGCCGGCGGTCGCGTT